>WVZU01000262.1:338-5144 GCA_011772275.1 Planctomycetales bacterium
TCTGCGGGCTTGATGTGACGTAACGTCTTAGCACTGTTGGGTAAGCCAGCTGCGGAACCCGTAATCTTTGGCTGGACAGTCCACCGGGGCTGTACCGACGGTTGAATGAACTTTCCTGCGATGAGGAGATAGACCCCCGATGGCCAGCGGCAAGATCAGCAAGCTTGTACATCTTAGCCTGCAGTCGGCAGGATCCGCCGACTGCAGCCCGGCTCCCAAAGGTTACGGCTACGTGCGGCCCGACGACGGCCCGTCGAACGAAAGTTTGCTCTATTTCGAAGCCAAGGCGGTTGCGGGCTACTCGTTCGACGACTTGCAGGTCGGACAAACGGTGGAATACGAGGCAGACCCAAAGGCGGCGATCGCCAAGAAGATCAAACTGATTGGCGAAATACAGGAGGCCCCGCCGCCGCAGATATCGATGCCGTAGTCGGCATTCGGGCTGGCCGGAGGGGGTCGGGAGTCTTTTTCGCCACCAGTCCCACTATCCATCGATGCACGGTTTGTCCGTGGCGAAAAAGACTCCCGACCCCGTGAGTCGCGACCCCGTGAGTCGCGACCCCGTGAGTCCCGACCCCGTGAGTCGCGACCCCGTGAGTCGTCTGCCCGTGCCGAAAGTCTTGGTGACTTTCGCGACACCGGCTGGGGCGCATGTTAGACCGGACAAAAGAGCTCACCTCGCGCGGCTGCCTGTGCGTGGCCACCTCTGTCCTTCGTCCCACGTCCCGTTATGACGGTTGCGTCGCTTTTTCATGCGGAAGTTCCCTACAGCTTAGCTAGCTTGACAGCCGATGTAAAAGTTTATGGGTCACGGATGATGGGTAAACAAGGTCAAGTGTGACAGCCTCCGCACCGTGGCCACCAACAAAACAAATAATCTGCGCGTATTTAGCGGTCCGGAACCGTCAGATGAGGGCGTAGTCGAGCCGATAATAGATTTCGGCGCCGACCGGATGGCGGAACTTTGTAGCGCGTTCTGCTTGGCGACCGGCTGGCCGTTGCGTTACATGCCGGCGTCGCAGCCGGTTGGCAGCACGCAGATGGCCGTTCGCGGTCGAGATTCGATTTTGGCATGGTCCGCCCCGGTCGACGCGGGTGTTGGAACTGCTCCCGGACAACTCAAGATCGATCTCGACCCGGACGCGACATCTATATCTATGGCCGGGCAGGAGGGGTCGAGCGATTCCGGGCCGCTCGACCTGGACGCGACATCGATGGTTGCGGCGGAGGGATTGAGCGATTCCGGGCCGCTCGACCAGCATGGGCATCGTTGTGACTGGTCGGCTGCCTGCGACCTGGCTCAGCATTTGGCGGGTTTGTTGAACGAACTTGGCCAGGCGTCGAGCGCTTTGAGGGACGTTCGCGTGGAGCTGGCTTTATCCGCTCCCGTTTACGCTCGTCCCATCACCGAAAGCCAGCTGGGCCAACGTATTGAGGGGGTTTTGCGAGCCGGCGTCGAGGCGTTGGATTGCCAGGCGGCGGCGATGTATCTGTTGGACGAAGAGACATCCCGGCTGCACCTGCGTGCCAGTTGGGGCCTTTCCAAGCAGTCGGTCAAGGCACCGCCGCGTGAGTTGGAGTTGGCCATTGCCGATCTGGAAGCGCTGGTCGGTCACGCCGTGGTGTTGGAAAACGATGCCCTGTTCGAGCTATGGAATGTACCGGAACCGCAATTCGGCTCGGCGGTATGCGTTCCTATTTCCACCCCCACGACCCTGTTGGGGACTTTCTGGGTCTACTGTTCGCAACCGCGCGACTTTATCGACCGCGAAACGAATCTGATCGAGATCCTGGCGGGCCGTTTGGCGATCGAGCTGGAACGGGAGCTGCTGCTGCGTCAGGAAAAGTCGCGACCGACTTGACGCTGTACCTTGTTGCTTTCTAGACTCAGACGATTGCTGCTTCCGCGGGCGAAGGACCGGCAAATGGCGGCCGGCGGATCGGGACCGGCCTCATGGTTGTCAGCAACCCCTTGCGGCTGTGGCGGAATTGGCAGACGCGCCAGGTTGAGGGCCTGGTGTCCTTTTTGGACGTGGTGGTTCGAATCCACTCAGCCGCACCTTATCTCAAAAGGACTTACGGCGATTCGCCGCGAGTCCTTTTTTGTGGGGCCTGTGAACTGGACAGCGCCACGTTGAGTCCAGCCGGCACAATTAGGTGATGGCTGTTCATAGGTTTGTATTCAGAGCGTTTGTTTTTCACCTGATTTCAACCGTTTTACCGCAACCCGAAACAAGTCGGAAGTTAAGCATGCTGTCATCGCGCAACGTAGCGCTGTCCAACGAAGGCCCTACAAAAAGCAGTTGTCTCCACTGGCGATGACCGCCAAAAGGCAGTTGACCCCGCTGGGGGACCCTGGATTCGATTTCATGAGCGGTCCCGGCGGCCATCGAACCAGAAGATCGCTGAGACGGTCGCCGTCAGCCGAAGAGTTTTTCGTAGGTTTCCTGGTCGTAGCCGACGATTAATGTCTTGCCTTTCCGCAGGGTCGGTGCGCGGAGATTGCCGGTGGGGCCCAGCAGAAGCTTCAACAAGGTGGCCCTATCCGGCTTGTCAGTTTTCAGCCGCAAATGCACCACCTGCTTGCCTTTGGCGGCATAAATCTCGTGGACCTGTTGGACCAGCGCCAGGGCATCCTTTTCTTTTAATTTCTCTTTTCGGGCGTCGACTTCTTCGGCTGCTTCCATCCGGGCTTTCGCAAGAAACTCTTGCGTCTTTCCACAGGTCTTTCAGCCGGGGCGATGATACGACCAGTTGATTTTGGCCATGTTCCGTCTCCTTGATATGGCGAATGATAGAAAGAGGTTGACGATTTGAGGCTCGGTCCAGCCGGCGGCGGCGGACGTGGACTCGGCAGCCGGCAGGCTGAGCCCGCCCACTTGCGCTTGCCAGCAGGTAACCTGCCCCGCTGAGCATACCAGCAAAATTGCACAAATCCAGTTGGTTGAGCTACGGTTCTCGGTTGCTGCTAAGCGTCCATTCTCCCTGCTCGATATACCATGCTCAGCACCAGCAGTCCGCGGCAACTCCAAGCGGCGGTCCGCCACCAGTTTTCCCGTACCAGCTCCCGTACTACCTGCTGGTCATACCCGCTGCTCAACACCTCATGCTGGGGGACTTGCACCAGGTAAGTGATCAGCCAAATCAGGACGACGATGGCAAAAGCCAGCAGGGTACTTGCGTTGCCGATATTTGGTGGCCGCCAGTAGATCAACGCGGCGGCGGTCACCAGTTCGGTGATCATCAGGGGGGCCACGACCCACGTCGTGAGCCGCTGGTGGTCCCTTGCCAAAGCCTTAAACTGCGGGCCTTCCGCGTGCTCGAAAAGGGGATAGTGGACGATCTGCACGAACCAGATCAGTCCCACCATCATCAGTGTGGCGGCCAGGTTGACCAGTAACAGCGACTTGGGCAAGGTGGCCATCAGGTTCTACCCAACAGATGGCTCAGGGCCCGCTCCAGAGTGGGGTGCCTGAAGTCGTAGTTCGCGTCGCTCAGCTTTTGCGGCACGACCCGGCTGCTGGACAGCAGCAGGTCGTCGGCCATTTGTCCCAGGGCAATTCGTGCGGCGAACCGCGGCAGCGGCAGGAGGGTAGGGCGGTGCAGGACGTGGCCGAGCGTTTTTGTGAATTCTGCGTTGGTGACCGGATGGGGTGCGACCGCATTGACCGGACCGCAGAGTCCTTCGGTCATCAGCGCGTGGTGGACGATGCCCAGCAGATCGTCAATCGAAATCCAGCTCCAAAATTGCTTTCCCGAACCGACGCGCCCGCCGCAGCCTGTGCGGAACGGCAGCAGCATCTGTTTGAGGGCCCCGCCGCTGGGGGTGAGCACAACGCCGATCCGCAGCTTGACCACCCGCACGCCGGCGTTTTGAGCGGGATCGGTGGCGGCTTCCCACTGCCGGCAGACATCGGCCAGGAAACCGTTGCCGGCCGGAGCATCTTCGTCCAGCACCTGATCGCCGCGGTTGCCGTAGTAGCCGATCGCCGAGGCGTTGATCAGCGTTTGGGGAGGCCGTTGCAGGCGGGCCAGGGTCTGGCTCAGCAGATGGGTGGAAGCGACCCGGCTGTCGCGGATTCGCTGTCTCTGAGCCGAGGTCCAACGTCGCTGGGCAATATTCTCTCCCGCCAGGTGAATCACGGCATCCAGGTCTTCCAGAGAGGCGGCGTCCAGCTCGCCCGCCGCCGGGTCCCAGCGTATTTCGTCTGCCTGCGGCTCGCGCCTCACCAGCCGCAGGACACGGTGACCGCCCGTCGAAAGAAAGGCGGCCAGTTGGCTGCCGACCAGGCCGGACGAGCCGCTGATCAGGATCTTCATGCTGGGCCGGTCGTGAAACCGATGGTGACTGGCCAGGTCGGCCTGGGTCACTCGATGCCGGTAAGCGAACATGCGTTCGATCCGACGGCGGACCAGGCGGCCGCCCGCCAGCTGGCTGAGCCAGCCCAGTGGCAGGGCGTAGTCGACCCGATCCTCCAGCACGCAAGCTTGTTCCCCGCTGGGCGTGAAACCATGCCGGTGGACCCAGCAGGCGAAGGGCCCTTTCAGCTGGCGGTCGGAAAATTGGCTGCCGGGCTGGTAGTCAAAATGTTGGGCGATCCAGGTGGCCGACAGCGGCCCCAGGCGGGTGACCAGATGCACCTCGTCGCCGTCGGCGATACTCCCGCTGCGGTAGCGAAGGCGGACGTTTTCCCAGGGCGGCACCAGCCGCTGGAAAGCCCCCTCCCGTTCGTGCCAGGCAAACGCTTCCTGGCAGGAGACGGGCAGCTGAGAACGGTGGACGTAGCGGTGGGTGGTCATCCGGCA
>WVZU01000262.1:5221-8481 GCA_011772275.1 Planctomycetales bacterium
AGGCCATACCGGGCTCGGACAATCACCTCTTCCCGCCGGTCCAGCGTCTTTAACATCTGCTGCAAATTGTGGGAGACCAGGTCCCAGTCATCTTCGGCAACCCGCAAATCGGTCTCCTCCGCCGGAACGGATTCCCTTTCCAGAGACGCAGCCGTGCCGGTGGCAAACCGTTGTCGGCGGTTGTAGTTGTTCCGCAGCAGACGGATCAGGTCACGGCGGATCACGCTGGTGGCGTAGGTGCTAAAGCGAAAACCGCGGCTGTAATCAAACTTGTCGACCGCCCGCAGCAACGAGTTCACTCCCTCGCTCAACAGGTCATCGAACCGATTGCGGGTGTCGGCAAAATTTTTGGCGATGGACATCACCAGCCGGATGTTAGCGCGGACGATGCCATTCCGGACCTCCACACTGCGACGGACCAGATCTTCGATGTGGTCCAGCTGGGCCGGGTCGGCATCCCCATCCTGGAGGTGGGATCGCAGCACGTTGGCGCGGTACTTCAGGTAGTTCATCTGCCGAAACAGGAGGGTTTCCTGATTGGCGGACAATAGGGGAGCGCTGCAGAGTCGTTGGAGATGAGCGGGCATGCCGGGGGGCAGGCTGGGGGCAGGGGCGTCGTCGGACGGCAGCTGCCCGTCCAGAATCTGAAGCTCGGCATCGGAGTCCCGAAATTCACGGTTGTCGATAAAGGCGATCTCCTGGGTTTGCAACCGCCGAGCGCGTTCGGCCGTGCGAGGATCGGGTCGCCCCCGACCGGTCCGATGATGGGTCTGCCGTCTGGCGGGGTTTTTGTGCAGGCAAATCATGGCGATCTCCCCCTGAATTAAAATTCGTTCAAATCGTTCATTCAGAATACCGTAAGCCGGTCGGCCGAGCAACCAGAAAAATGTTTCAAAAAATTGCCCACGGAACATTTCGTCCTAAACCATTGCAAATAAACTGGTTACGGTTTTAAGCTGTGTAGAAGCAGCGTTTTGTCTAGAATATCCTGATTGCCAAAAACGATGTTTCACGAAGAATTTAGTCAAAACGTTCACACAGGTCGGTTTGAGATGAAACAGTTGCTGACCCCCAAACAGGTCGCGCGTGCCATTGGCGTCAGTGAGTCGTCTTTAAAGCGGTGGTGTGACCAGGGGCGGATCCCCACCACCCGGACGGCCGGGGGTCATCGACGATTACCGATCAGCGGGGTGCTGCAATTTCTGCGGGCCAGCGATTACCGGTTGGTTGAGCCGGAGGTGTTGGGCTTGCCCAGCGCGACGGGTCAGGGTCGGCGGGTATTGCAGCGGGCGGTGGACGGGCTAACGGACGCTCTGCAGGCCGGCAACGAACCCCTTTGCCGCCAGATTGCGCTGGATTTGTATTTGGCTGAGCATCGGATGAGCAGCATCTGTGACCAGGTGATTGGTCCGGCCTTTCACCGCCTGGGGGAAATCTGGGATTGTGGCCAGTTGGAGATTTATTGCGAGCGGCGGTCGTGCGAGATATGCGAGCGGTTGATTTACGAACTACGCTCAGCCATCCAGCCGCCTGAGGAAACCGCGCCCCTGGCCCTGGGTGCCACGCCGGCCGGGGATCCTTATCGGCTGCCGACGATGCTGGTCGAGCTGGTCTTGTTGGAGAACGGTTGGAAGGCGATGTCGCTGGGTACGGGGCTGCCCTTTGCCACATTGCGAGCGGCAGTCATTGAGAATCAACCCCGCTTGTTTTGGTTGAGTGCCACGACGATTGGCGACCCGGCCCGTTTTCTGGCGGAATACCGGCAGTTTTATGACGAATTTGGCGACCAGATGGCGATCGTGGTGGGTGGCCAGGCGATTACGGCCGAGCTGCGGCGGCAGATGCAGTATGCGGCCTACTGCGATACGATGCAGCACCTGGAGTCTTTCGTCTCTTCCCTGGACACTTCCGGTCGCTGAAAGGATGTGGGGGCGGTGTCATCGATCCGCGTCAGTACGCTTTGCCTGGCGAGCCTGCTCGTTGTGAGCTTGGTCTCCCTCCGTTTCCCGTCGCTCGCTACGGGGGAACCGCCTGGCGACTGGCCCCAATGGCGGGGACCGCAGCGGAACGGGCACTGCCCAGGACCGGCCTGGCCTGACCGGCTGTCTGCCGAGTCGTTGCAGGAGGGCTGGCGGATCCCGTTGAGCGAAAGTTATTCGGGACCGATCGTGGCCGAAGACCGGGTATTTACGACCGAAACGCGGGACCGCAAGTTCGAGGTCGTGCGCGCGGTGGACCGCACCACGGGCGAGACATTATGGAAAGCGCAGTGGGAAGGAGCGCTGCGGGTACCTTTTTTCGCTGCGGCCAACGGCAGCTGGATCCGTTCCACGCCCGCTTACGACGGACAATCCTTGTTCGTGGCAGGCATGCGTGACGTGCTGGTCTGCCTCGATGCCCGCAACGGGGACCAGCGGTGGCGTGTCGACTTTGTCCAGCAGTTCGACACCCCCTTGCCCCCCTTCGGATTCGTCTGTTCGCCGCTGGTCGCAGGGGACCATGTCTACGTGCAGGCGGCCGCGTCGTTTGTCAAGCTGGAAAAGGCCACGGGGAAGGTGGTCTGGCGGACGGCTCAGGACGCCGGCGGCATGTTCGGCAGCGCATTCTCCTCCCCGATGCTCGCCAACTTGGGTGGTCGGCAGCAGCTGGTCGTGCAGACGCGCCGCTCGCTGAAAGGGATCGATGAGCAGACCGGCGAGGAACTGTGGTCACGGCCCATCGAGGCCTTTCGCGGGATGAACATCCTCACGCCCACCCCCCACGGCAGCGCGATCTTTACCAGCGCGCATAGTGGCAAAACCCAGCTCTGGAAAATTGTCCACCGCGACGACCGCTTTGCGGTCGAAGAAGCGTGGTCGCTGCCGGCACAGGGGTACATGTCCAGCCCTGTGATCATCGCAGGCCACGCTTACCTGCACCTGCGCAATCAGCGTTTTGCCTGCATCGATCTGGCCAGCGGCCGGGAGAAATGGCGGACGCGCCCCTACGGCAAATATTGGAGCCTGGTCGCCCGCGGGGATCGGATCCTGGCCTTGGACGAACGGGGTGACCTGCTGCTGATCCGCGCCAATCCGGAAAAATTCCAACTGCTGGGATCTGTTCCGCTCAGCGACGATCCGACCTGGGCCCACCTGGCGGTCAGTGGCTCGCAGTTATTTGTACGCGAGCTGAAGGCCCTGGTCGCCTATACGTGGCAGTCGCCATGAAGGCCTGCCGCCGGTTGTTTCTGCAGCATCAGGCCGGCCTCGGCGTGCGGCCGA
>WVZU01000324.1 GCA_011772275.1 Planctomycetales bacterium
CCACGCTGCGACGAAATCGGTCGGGGAACAAACTCTCCAAGCAGCATCTCGTCGACTGGGGACATGGTTTTTTTTGAGCCTGAACAGCCAATCCCTTTCCCGTCGTCCCGGTGGTATTCGGCCTGCGTCAAAAAATACCGGAAGTACCGCGTTCCTTGCCGCGGGTCGCTCGCCTAAGCAGCTTGCAGATCAAGCTCTTTGCGCCGGTCGCGTCGAACACAAGGCATTCGCTCACCTGGTCCGCCGCCGGATCGTCTTGTCGACCGTCGTGACGGCTTTGCCAACCCGCACGGTTCGCGGCCCGCCAGCGATTGTCAGGCCAGTTGCCGCTTTGCCGGTGGCGTCGCTTGCCCCGCAGGCGTTTGATCTTTGTACGTCCGCAGGCGGACGGTATAACAGGTGCGACGTACTGGATCGCGAGAGGTTGGCGAGAGGTTGCCCATGCTGTGGCCTGTGGTGTTCGCTGCCGAGCAGGATGCTGTGCCCTTGTGGCCGGATCGTCTGTTGCCGCTGGTGATCGTGCTGGCCTTGATTCCGCTGGTGCCTTTGCTGACGGGTCTGGTCCGCCGCTTCTGGCTGGCCAGTGTGGCCCAGATGCCATGGCGGGTACCGCGGGCCGTCAAGCGGGTGGAGACGTTGCTGTCGTTCGTACGCAGCATCGCGTATTTTACGCTCTTCATCCTGGCCGTATTTTTTGCCATTCACAGCATCTGGCCCGATTTCAATCCGCTGGCGGCCACCGGTGCCCTATCCATCGTCGCGTTGATCCTGACCGGCATGTTCAAGGACGTGGTGGTGGATGTCGTGAAGGGTTTGGACATCCTGCTGGGCAGCCACTACGACGTAGGTGACTACATCGAAGCCGGCGGCACGTCGGGGCACGTGATCGACTTCCAGCTGAAATACACCCGCCTGCGAACTCCCAGCGGCGAGGAGGTCGTGTTGAACAATGCCCAGTGCATCCCTTCGCGAAGGTTCCGCCAGNNAGGTTCCGCCAGGGTATGGTCACCAATTATGTAAGCGTGCCGCTGAGGAAGGTTGCAGACGAACAGGCGGCGCGGGACGTATTGGACCGGGCGGCGATCGAGCTGGACCAACTGGTGGAGGCAGTTCAAGATCGACCCAGTTTTGAAAGCAGCATACCCTTGCCGGCTTCGGGAGGGGTGGTGTTGCGATACGTCGTGCACGTCCTGCCCGGTGCGCGGTGGGTGATGGACGAAATCTTCGTGCCGCTGCTGAAACGGTCGCTGGAGTCAGTGGGCGTCGAACGGGGTGGCGAGATCACCTATTTCTACATGAACGACATGGCCCACTTCCGCCAGCTGTTCCACCGCGATCTCTCGCCAGATGCGATTGAGCGTTGGAGAAAAGAGGAAGACGAGGCGCTGGCCGCCAATTAGCGTGGGGGGGGGTCTGTTCAGGACGCGGCCCCGCTGACGGTAGCCGGTGGCCGATCGGCTCGTTGAGCGACCTGGGGTTCGCTGAGCGGCAGGGTTGCCGGCGACCACGTGGCCTGGGGGCAATGTTTCGCCAGGAAGCGGACAATGCGGTCTTCGTATTTGGCCGCGGCCCGGTGGACAGCTTCGTTGTGGTCGGCCTTGTCGACGACCCATAACTTGCACAGCCTGCCGATGCGACGTTTTAGCGTGTATGCCATCTCGACCGGCACGTACTGATCCCGTCCGCCGTGGATCAGGAGGACCGGCTGGCGAACGTGATCGATCACGTTCAGCAGGTCACACGTCTTGACGCCCAGCTGGCGGGCCACGCGAGCCTGAATAAAGCGGGCGTAAAGCAGGTACAGAAACCAGGGCATTTTCCGGACGACGGCCGCGGCCATCGGCGTAAAAATGCCCACGTAGCGTCGAAAGTAATAGGAGGTAATCCAATCGACAGAGAAGGCACTGTCGGCGACAACTGCCCAGACGCGCGTGTCGCTGGCGGCCACATGCAACGCCGCAGCCCCCCCCTTGCTCAACCCAACCAACCCCACACCCTGCGGGTCGGCATCCTCCCGCGCGGCGACATAATCGATCGCCGCGGACAAATCATCCAGCTCGAAAAGCGTCAAATTCGGACGCGGATTGTAATTTTCCGTCTTGTCGCTGGTACCGTGATTGCGAAAATCGAAGGTGAAGACGTCGAAACCGCCACGACGCAGAGCCGCCAGGTAGTCGGCCACCCCCCAGCGGCTGGCGAACAGCGGATGGCAAAAGACCAACACCCCCCGCCGCGGGGAACCGTCAGTTGGCAGATAGGTGCCCCGCAGGGTCAGCCCGTCGCTGGTCTCGAACTGACAAGGCTCGCCCTCAATCATCCGGTCCGACTGGACAGCCGGCGGAAGGGGAGCCACCTTTTTGGCCCCTTGGGTCGCCGCCGGATAGACGCGGACCCACACATAAACCACGATCCCTACCAGAACCAGTACGGGGGCCAGAAAGACGAAAATCCAAATCATGCGATTTTCACAATCCTATGTCTGGAAGAACACTGATTCGTTGCTCTTTCCTGAGCGAACCCGCTTTACGGATCCGCCGCATCGGCGTGGGAGGCCTGGGCGGACGGGCGAGCCATAGGGTCGGGGATACGCG
Organism: Planctomycetales bacterium; assembly: GCA_011772275.1. Taxonomy (GTDB): domain Bacteria; phylum Planctomycetota; class Planctomycetia; order Pirellulales; family UBA7805; genus CS4-C045. Next base: position 2,592 of record WVZU01000324.1, read on the forward strand.
ATCCTGCCCCCTGATCCATTTCCCATTTCCAGAAATTTTAGTCCAGGCAGCGCCCCGGGGGAAAGGGGCCTGCCAGCCCGGCCGGCATCGGGTCGCTGCCCCACGGCCCCGGCCCCAGCCGGTATACAGAGGCTAATCCATGTATTTTCCCTAAACTTGCCGGTGAAAGGCTACGCTGGCAGCAGACGGCCTGTTGCTGGGGCGGGTTCAAATTTGGGGGGCGGAAGGGGTGCAAAGCCAAGCCGCGGGGAGGATCACTCGTGGGTGCCGAAGGGGCATGCGCTGGGGAGGATGCGCTGGGGGCGGGGGGGGGGGGGGGTGACCGCTGACGGCCATCAGCGTTCGCGGTAGGTAATGCGTCCCTTGGTTAAATCGTAGGGTGACAATTCAACGCGTACTCGATCTCCTGGCACGATGCGAATAAAGTGTTTGCGCATCCGCCCGGCCACGTGTGCGATGACGTCGTGTCCTCCTTCGATTTGGACTCGAAAGCGCGTATTGGCCAGCGCCTGGGTCACGATGCCGTCTACTTCAAGTGCTTCTTCTTTCGGTTTCGACACATTTCGCTCCTGGGTTTCGCATTTTGCTCCTGGGTTTCGTGTTCGCTCATCCTCAAAAATCGGGGACAAGAACGTAACCCGGATTTTTCACAAGCCATCTGTTGTCCAACGGCTTCCCGTCGCTCGCTTTAAAGTTTGTAAGAAATCCGGTCTAAAACTTTACCATGATAACATTTACATGCTCCAAGTCCAGGCCAGTCGCAGAGGCGGCTGGCGGGCAACCGGGCGATTGGGTGAGGGCGGGGGGTTGATTTCACGCCACCGCCGAACCTACGGCATCTTCCAGCGCCTGGAGAATCCCGGCAACCGGTTCGCATCCGACGGAGAGTCGAATGGTTCCCTCTTCAATTCCCAATGTGGAACGTTCCGCGGCCGACAGACCGCGGTGGCTGGTGGAGGCGGGGTGGCTGAGCGTGGTGAACAGTTCACCGAGGGAGGGGCAAAAGGGGATTTGGTCGGCGGCCGCGGCGATGAAACGTTGGGCGGCCGGCCGCCCGCCTGGCAGGGTAAAGCTGACGACGTTGCCGAATCCCCCGCAAAATTGCCGCTGGGCGACCTCGTGATCAGGATGCTCTGGCAGACCGGGATAGGACGTTTCCAGCAGGGACTTTTGACGGCTGAGCATGGTGGCGACGGTTGCGGCATTTTCGCCGGCCCTGGCGGCCCGCAGCCCCAGCGTGCTGAGCCCACGGGCGGCCAGCCAGCAGTCCAACGGGCTGGCAAACAGTCCCCAGGTGGTGTGCACCATGGGCACGCGCTGCCAGGCTGCCGTGCGGCCGCACAGCAGCCCCAGCATGACGTCGCTGTGCCCGTTCATGATTTTCGTGATGCTTTCCATCACTAAATCGGCGCCCCAGGCCAGGGGCTGACAAACGGCTGGCGAGGCAAAGGTGTTATCGACCAGGAATCTGGCCTGATGTTGTGCCGCCAGTTCGGCCAGTCCTGCGATGTCGGCCACGCGCAACATGGGGTTGGCGATCGTTTCGGTAACCAGCAGCCGGGTACGATCGGTGATGGCATCGGCGGTCTTTTGCAGATCGCACGTGTCGACTAGCGACGTTTTGATCCCCAGCCGCTGGGCTTCACCGCAAAAGAGGGCGATGCTGCGGCCGTAAAGTTGTCGGCTGGCCACCACGTGGTCCCCTTGTTCCAGGAGGGCCAGCAAGGCCAGGCTGAGAGCCGCCATACCGGAACCGGTAACGATTGCTTGTTCTGCCCCGTGCATTTCCCCACACCGCTGGGCCAGCATCAGCGCGTTGGGGTGCCCGTCACGGCTATAGACAAAACCTGCGGTTTCGCCGGCCAGCAGCAGGGAGGCTTGTTCGGGCGAATCGCAGGCAAACACGGTGGCTGGAAAGATGGGCGCGGCAGCGGGCCGGGTGATCAGTTGGGGGATGGGGTGAGGTTTGGCACAGAGCGCGTCAAGATCGCGAGACATGGCATTCACGGCCTTTCTCACCCTGCGGGCTCACCATCTTTTCCTCCGCGTTTTCGGCGATAACGCGTAAAAAAGTCTCACCGTATTTGGAAAGTTTGGCGGCCCCGATCCCGTTCAGCCGCCCCAGGGACTTTATGTCATGCGGCTGGTGGACCGTCATTTCTAAGAGAGTGGAATCGTGAAAAATTACATAGGGGGGTACGCGCTGCTGGCTGGCCAGTGCCAAGCGTTTGGCCCGCAAGGCCTTGAACAGCCGCTGTTGCTGGGGAGTTTCCAGTTCGACCGCCGGTTGAGGCCGCGTGGCGCGCCGCTTTTTGGCCGCACGACCGGCGGCCAGTACCGGATCGCGGCGGAGCGGGACTTCGCGTTGGCCTTTCATGACCCGCCATGACGCTTCGGTCAATTGCAAGGACCCGTACTGGTAATCGACCGACAGCAGGCCGCCGGCGACCAGCTGTCGAGCCACGCTGTGCCAGCCCTGTTTCGATATTTCGCTGCCGATCCCAAAGGTGCTCAACTGCTGGTGCCCCAACCTTTGGACTTTTTCGGTCGCGTTTCCCAGCAAGACGTCGATCAGATGGCCGGCCCCGAAACGCTGGCCCGTACGGTAAACGCACGACATGAACTTTTGGGCTGCCTCTGTGCCCCGCCAGGTTTCGATGGGCTGCAAACACGTATCGCAATTGCCGCAGGGGGTATCGAACGGTTCGCCAAAGTAATGCAAAAGCACCCGCCGACGGCAGTCGGTCGTCTCGCAAAAACCATGCATCACTCCCAACCGCTGGTGCTCGATCCGCTTCTGTTCCTCCGCCGCTTCGCTGCTGTCAATCAGCCGCCGTTGGGCGACGACGTCGGCCAGCCCGTAGGTCATCCAGGCATCGGCCGGCAGGCCATCGCGACCAGCTCGTCCGGTCTCCTGATAGTAGGCCTCCAGGCTGCGGGGCGGATCCAGATGCGCGACAAAGCGCACATTCGGCTTGTCGATCCCCATACCAAAGGCCAACGTAGCAACCACCACCAGCCCTTCTTCCCGCACGAACCGTTCCTGGTTCCGATGACGCGTCTGGCTGTCCAGCCCGGCATGGTAGGGTACCGCGTGGATTCCTTGCTGGTTTAACCAGCTGCAGGTCTGGTCAACACCTCTACGGGTCATACGATACACGAT
>WVZU01000189.1 GCA_011772275.1 Planctomycetales bacterium
AGCCGGGGTGCTTCTGGACACCGGCGGACCCAGAAGTAGTTGTCCCCGCTTTCCCCCCCCGGCCTCAAAGAGGCCGGCTACAGCACGTTCCGACGCTGGCCATGAAATCTGTAGGCGGGCTCTGTGAGCCCGCACCCTCCGGCCTCAAAGAGGCCGGCTACAGCACACCCCGGCCTCAAAGAGGCCGGCTACAGCACGCGCCGGCTACAGAGCAGCTAGCCCGGGCCGGCCAACAGGAAGCTGCCGCCGGTCAGCCTGGCAACCAGCACGAAGGCCAGCAGCAGAAAGCCGACAAAGGCAATCCCGATCCACAGCAGGCCGCCGCGGTGCCACTCCGATTCGGTCTGAAAGAACTTCCAGAGTGCCAGCAGGAACAGGCCGCCACCCAAGAGGCCCAACAGCAGCAAACCCAGCGTCTGCCACGAGACGATTGACATGAAAAACCTCCCTGGATCTTCAGGAAAACCGGAACTGCTGCAAGGCGATCGTTGCCCAGCCGAGATTGTGACGGATTTAGTGATAGAGGAAAACGGGAACCTGCGTGGACTGCAGCACGGTGCAGGTCACCGAACCGACGAAAAACTCCCGGATTTTGGGCTGGCCGAAGGCGCCCATCACCAGCAAGCCCGCATTCTGTTTTGCCGCCGCAGCCACCAGGGCTTTGCCGGGCGGGTCGAGCGTAACGATTTTTTTTGGCCGAGCGGGTATGTCGTGGAAGCTAAGGAAATCGATGGCCCGGTCGACCACCTTGGCCGCGGCAACCGATTTTTCGGAACCGACGTAAACGACTTCAACGCCGCCCAACGGCGGCAGACCCGACGACACGAAAGCCTGCAGCGTCCTGGCCGCCTGCAGGCTGCCGTCGTAGGCAATCAAGATGCCTTCCCCGTCGTTGGCGGCCTGGGGAACCGCAGTCACAGGCCGCGGCGCGTTGCGCAGCACACTTTCCAGCGTCTTGCAGGGCCGCGTCTGCGTGTCGGCGTGAAAGTAAGTTTGCGTCCCCAACATGATCAGGTCGTAACGTTCCGACTCGCGAAAAATCTGAGCGTCCGGGTAGCCAACGTCTTCCAGCAGCTTGAAAGCGACCTGTTCCTCGCTGCAGCGGAGCGCAAACTTTTCGAGGATGCCTTCGATGCGGTGTCGAGCGTCTTCGACCAGGTGGTCGAAGACCGCGGTCACCCGGCGACCTTCCCAGGTCGCATCGCCACGAATGGACGGTTCGTCGACGATCCCCAAAGCGACCAGCATGCAGTCAAACTGTTTGGCCCAGCGAAGGGCCAGGTCGACACAGGCCTCGCAGTGGGGGGACCCGTCCAGTCCCAGCAAGATCGTCTTTAACATGGCACCAAAACTTTCGCGCCCTGGATGCTGCCGCGCTTCAGTTCCCGCAAGGCTTCGTTTGCCGATTCCAGCGGGAAGGTGGTGATTTCCGGTCGCAGCGGAATCTCCGCCGCCAGCGGGAGGAACTCCTGGAGATCGAAGCGGGTCACGTTGGCCACCGTTTTGATCTCCCGTTCCAGCCACAAGTGGTGGGCATAGCTTAGATTCTGCAGGTAGTCCTTGTCCACGTCTTCTTTGCGGATGGCATTGATCACCAGGCGGCCACCGGGCCGGAGGTTGGCCAGGGCCTCCACGACCGGTTTCCAGACCGGGGTGGTATCGATAATCGCGTGCAGCGCCTCCGGGGCTCGGTCCTCGATCGCCCCGGCCCAGGCGGCGCCCAGCTGTAAAGCAAATTCGCGTTCTGCGGGGTCCCGCGCGAAGACGCAGGTCTCTGTATGAGGGAAGAGGTGGCGGACCAGTTGCAGGACGAGATGAGCCGAACCGCCAAAGCCGGTCAGACCCAATCGCTGGCCGTCCTGCAGACCGGTCAACTTCAAGGCGCGAAACCCCACCGCCCCAGCGCATAACAGGGGCGCTGCCTCGGCGTCGCCGAAAACCGCCGGGATTGCAAAGGCATACTCTTCCGGCACCGTCATGTACTCGGCATAGCCGCCGTTGACATCGCGGCCCGTGGCTTGGAAACGGGTGCTGATATTTTCATCGGCCGCCCCGCTGGAAGAATGGATCCAGCCCACCCCGACCCGCTGGCCCTTCTCCCATTTGCGAACCGCCGGCCCCGTCGCTTCCACGATCCCGACCACCTCATGGCCGGGCACGACCGGCAGCCGGGGGGGTGGCGTGCGGCCTTCGATTTCGTCCAGTTCGGTATGGCAGACGCCACACGCCTTGATCCGCACCAAAAGTTCGCTGGGCCCCGGCCGCGGCACGGGCAGATCGGCCAGCTGCAGCGGACGGGCGACCTCGTCCAGCGAAACGATGGCGGGCAGGATCATGGCTCGCATCACATTCCTCGAGACTGGCGGTTTGGCGAGCCTAATTATTTCCTTCCAGCTCCAGGATCCGCAACGTGGTCTTCAGGACCGCGTCGGGGTTCAGCGAGATGCTGTCGATGCCCTGGGCGACAAGAAATTCCGCAAACTCGGGGTAGTCGCTGGGTGCTTGGCCGCAGATACCGATCTTTCGCCCCGCGTCGTGAGCCGCTGTGATGGCCGCGGCGATCGACCGCATGACCGCCGGATCCCGTTCGTCAAATACGGGCGCCACGATCTCGGAATCGCGATCGACGCCCAGGATCAGCTGGGTCAGATCGTTCGAACCGATGGAAAATCCGTCGAAGATTTCCGCGAACTCCGCAGCCGAGACCACGTTGCTGGGCAGCTCGCACATGACATAAATTTCCAGCCCCTCCGCGCCCCGCTGCAGCCCGTGGGCCGCCATCACCTCCTGCACGCGCCTGCCCTCCTCCACGGTCCGACAAAACGGAATCATCAGCTTGACATTTTTCAGACCCATGACTTCGCGAACCTTTTTCAGAGCGGCACATTCCAGGCCGAACGCGTTGCGAAAGCGGGGATCGTAGTAGCGGGCCGCACCGCGGAAGCCGATCATGGGGTTCTCCTCCACCGGCTCGTACCCGCGACCACCTATCAGGTTGGCATACTCGTTGGACTTGAAGTCGCTCAGCCGCACAATCACATCGCGCGGGTAAAAGGCCGCCGCGATCATGGCCACCCCTTCGGCCAGCGTGTCGATGAAAAACTGCGGCTTGTCCCGATAGCCGACGGTCAGCTGGTCGATCTGGTTTTTTAAAGCCGCATCCTCCAGCTGGTCGAATTCCAGCAGCGCCAGCGGATGGATTTGGATGTAGGTATTGATGATGAATTCCATCCTGGCCAAACCGACGCCGTCGTTGGGGATCAACGACAGGCGAAAGGCCTCGTCCGGATTGGCAACGTTCATCATGATCTTGGTCCGCGGCCGCCGCAGTGTACCCAGCGGAATCCGTTCGATCTCGTAGTCCAGCTGCCCTTCGTAGACGTGTCCCAGGTCCCCTTCGGCACAGGAGACCGTGACTTGCTGGCCGCTAGAGAGGACTTCGGTCGCTTTTTCGGCACCCACAATCGCCGGCAGGCCCAGCTCGCGGCTGACGATCGCCGCGTGGCACGTGCGGCCGCCCCGATTGGTCACAATGGCGGCCGCATTTTTCATCACCGGTTCCCAGTCCGGGTCCGTCTTGTCCGTGACCAGGACCTCGCCCGCCTGAAATTTTTCCAACTGATCCACCTGCTGGATCACCTGCACGGGCCCCTGCCCGATCTTTTCGCCGACGCTGCGACCCGATACCAGAAGCCGGCCCGCCTGCTTGAGATGGTACGTCTCCAGGACATCCATCGCCTTTTGCGAATGGACGGTTTCGGGACGAGCCTGGACGATGAACAGTTCTCCGCTGCGGCCGTCCTTGGCCCATTCCATGTCCATGGGCGTGTAGCGGCCGCGAAGCTTCGAATAGTGATCCTCGATCGTGCAGGCCCAGCGAGCCAGTGTCAGGATTTCGTCGATTTCCAGGGCAAAGCGAGCTCGGTCTTCAGGAGCGACCGGGACATTCTTCACCATCTTGCTGCCACCCACGTCATAGACCAGCTTGAACTCCTTGCTACCCAGCGTTCTCTTCAGAATCGGCCGAAATCCCGCCGACAACGTCGGTTTGAAAACATAGTATTCGTCCGGGTTTACCGATCCCTGCACGACGTTCTCACCCAGACCATAGGCGGCGTTGATCAAGACCGCCTGGCGAAAGCCCGATTCGGTGTCGATGGAAAACATGACGCCCGACGTGGCCAGGTCGGAACGGACCATCCGCTGCACGCCCACCGAAAGCGCTATCTGATCGTGCGGGAAACCCTTGTCCACACGATACGAGATCGCTCGATCAGTAAACAGCGACGCAAAACAGCGGCGGCAAGCGTCCAACAGGGCCGCCCCCCCGCGGACGTTCAGGTAGGTTTCCTGCTGGCCGGCAAAACTGGCGTCGGGCAGGTCTTCGGCCGTCGCGCTGCTGCGAACTGCCACATCCACCGGCTCGCCAGGCAAACCGCTCAACTGCTCGTAAGCCCGCAAAATGTCACGACGCAAGTCGTCCGGATAATCTGCCGCTTGAATCGCGTGCCGAATTCGGCTGCCCCGACGTTGCAGATCCGGCACGTCGTTGGTGTCCAGACCGCTCAGCACGTCCCGGACCAACTCCTGCAGACCGGCCCGCTGCAGGAACCAACGGTAGGCGGCCGCCGTAATCGCGAATCCGCCGGGAACACGGATCCCCTGCGGGGACAGCTGGCGAACCATTTCGCCCAGTGAAGCGTTCTTGCCGCCCACCTCGGCTACATCGGCCAAGCCAATCTGGTCGAACCAACGGATGCTCTGCTCAACCATCCCCCGCGTGCTTTTTGCGGCTGCAGCCAACTTATTGCGCTTCTTCGATGTTGAAGTTGAAGCCTCGTTCCAGGATCTCGCTTTCGCTGGCCTCGTGCGCCCGCAAGGCATGGCAAAATTCTTCAAATTGCGGGGCCAGTTGAGCCAACTCGCCAGCCGTCACTTTTGGGCGAAGTGCTTGGATCAGCTGGTCCAAGCGCTTCAGCANNAGCGCTTCAGCAACTGGCTGTGCTCGGATTCGACCATCTCGGCCTGCGCCGCCAGAGCCGGCCGCCGGCTGACCGCCTCCTCAAGGCACCCCCCCTCCTCTTCCTGCTGGAAATGCCGATCCAGCTGCTGGTGCAAATCGGTCAAGCAACCGATCAGCATCTCCCGACCGGCAGGCAACTCGCCCTCCGGCAGCTGCAGGCTGTCCGACCACACCGCCTGGATCCGCCGAACCACCCCCTGCAGCCGACGGTGTTCGGACTCCAAGAAATTCGCATAGGCCAGGCAATCGTCCGTTGAGCCGATCATTTTTTTCTCCTCCCGTTCAACGCCCCCGCCGGCCAGTGTCTCAAACCGCGGCCAGCCAGTCGGTCAGTCAAGCGGTGTGGCCACCCGAATACGATTGGCAACCTCGTCCACACCCTCAGTCCGCAGGGCCAGCGTTTGGGCTAACTGCTTGACGTAATACGTCGGAGCGTCTCCGCACAACGTCAACACCCCTTCGTGATACTCGCAAGAGATGCACCGCAACGACAGGTACGGGCTGGCGGCGAGGTCGCGCCGCACCCGTTCCTCAATCGTGTCCCCCAGCGGCAGCGATACCCTCGTGATTGATGGGTCCACTGCGCCAGGTTTCGGATCTTCGGTAGACGCCATTCCGATCATTTCTCCAGTTCAGCGCAAGAACAACACACTCCCTTCACCCGCGCTTCACCAAACGCTCGTTTCCATACCCCGCAGGGCCAGGCTCGACACACTCCAAACCCGACCCAAACAGGGAACCCAAATCCACCCGCCCAGCCGACCACCGTCTATCCCAGGTTGCTGGGCCACCCAGGAAATCCCGGCGGCGGGCAACGCCGGTCGCCGGGGCCTACCTGTCCAAATCCCGCGCAAACACCGCGGTTCCACCTGCCGCACGTGCCACCTGGCACAAACCTTGTGGCCCCACGCGGCCCCCTCATTATACCCGGCATCCGTATCTATCAAATACAAATTGCCGGCAGGCCAGCGGCTGGCCGCGGCGCTGCTGGCGACCCGTCCCAGCCCGGGTGGGAGCGGACTGAGCGGCTTTGGCGGATCACGGTTAGGCGGTGGCCGGGGTACTTTGCGGAAAACGATCCGGGCGTGGCTGAACAACGTGGCCAACGCCGGGGCCCGCCAACGGGCCGCAAGAGATCCGCCCTGGCAGCGGTCCGCCCCCGCCACAGGCCCGGCCGACGGGAAAAGACTGCCTTGCCGGCCACGGCGAATTGCAAAGCGGGCCAGCCTGGCGATAAATCTCAGCAGAGGGTCGACGTTCTTGGGGAAGCTTAGAACCGGGTCGACCGCCCCAGCGAAGCTTAGAACCGGGTCGATCGTCTTGGCGAAGCTTAGAACCGGGTCGACCGCCCCAGCGGGCCGCCGAAAGGCCGCGACGGCCCGCGGAAAAGCCGGGCGATGACCGTGCACCCGCCGTGGTTTGCGCTATTTTTATTTCTTCGGCTTGCTGACGAAACGATACTTTTCGTTGCTGTAGTCAAAGTCCAGGTCGGTCAGCCCCTGGTTCAGCTTGACATTAACGTAGGTATACTCTTCCACCAGTTTCGGCGGGCGACCCTCTTTTTCCGGCCATTCATAAGCGGTCAGCCGCACGGGAATTTGCATTTCCGCATCGATGAAGACCCGTGCCAGGTGATACCGAAACTCCTCGCGCGGCACCGGGTGCTTGACTTGGATCACCGAGCAGGGACGTCCGTTCAGCTTGGCGTTTTCAAACTGAGCGACTTCGCATTCGCCGTAGGCCAGGTCGTGCTCACCCACTTCGATCAGCCGCTTGATCAAGGTGCGGAAGCCGAAATAGGTGATGGGATAGCGATTGTCTGTCATGGCCAGCATGCCTTCGGGGGGCAGAAATACCTTGCCGATCAAAGCGCGAGGTCCACTGCCCGCATGGGCACAAAGCTTGTTGTTGTACCTGCCATCCACGTAGATCACCTCCTGGCCCTTCTTGGCGTGAGGTGCCAAAAAGTAGAGGTAAACACTAAACGGCTTGTGCCGTACCTTGGCATACAGGTACTCGCGTTCCAGCAGCTCGCCATCCACCCGCTCGCGCTTGATCAACGTACACGTATAGTCCTGGATTTCCCGATCGATCCGCGCCAGACCGTCGTGGGCGTACGCCAAAACCGGTTCCAACGGATGGTCGCCACCCGGATGCCGCGGTGCCTGACCCTGGGCACCCGCGGGAAGAACAGGCGCGGACAATAACAGGCCGAGGGTGGCGGCGAACAGGGTGAAACAGCGGGCGTTGGCAGCAGGCATGTTCGGCTCCTTGCTGGTAATTAGAAGTCGGCTGGTCACAGCACGTTGCACCGACGTCAGCAAGTGCGAGATTCCCCGAGCTGGTGATCGCATGACCCCCTGGGGCGCCGGGACCGGTGGGAAGATCGCGGTGGGGCCGAGCAGTCGTGTAAGGGTGTGTTAGCTAGTATCGCCCGGTCAGTCGGCTGAACATTACCTGCCGGCGCTGCAGCTAGCACCCTTTACTCAGCCGTTGTGACGCGGCTCGTCAGGCATCAACCGCACGCCACCCGTAACCCGCTCAGCCTGAACAACCCGTGGACCCCGACCCGGCCGCCTTTCAAGCGTTTTTTCTGGCGGTTTGTCAACGTTCAATTTTCAGGGTGCGAAACTCGTCACGCGTTTGGGCTCTTCCCGCGCCGCCGCACGTCTTGGCGACTTTCGCGGCCGCGGCGAGCGAGAAATTTCAGGCTGGGACCAAGGCGAAATTTTTGGCCCGGCAAACCAACCCTCTGGACAGCAGCCCGTCGGCCGCGGCCAGGCCGTGGCAGACCGCAGGCCACAAGCCCCCGACCGCCGGGCTGGGTCCTGGCGTACCGGAAGTGACGGTCGGGCAAGCAGGGCGATCGGCTCCGTTGGGGTAGAAGGCCCGTTTAGTCCCAGAGTGAGGAGGTCGAGCGTCGGATGCGGCGGCGTTTTGAGGCCAGGCCGCCCGTCGCCGCCGGCGGGCTCGTCTCGCCACCGCCTGCCAGGCGGCAGGTAAACCGCTGTTGGACCGCGTCGGAAAGGAAACGGGTCAGCTGCCCTAGTCCGCTGCGATCCGTACGCCGGCTGCGGGGATTGGCATAGCGTCGGGGGTAGTAAACGTACAACCAGCGTTTGGCCCGCGTCAGGGCCACGTAGAACAGCCGCCGTTCTTCATCAATTTGTTCCACCGAGTCCGTCGCCAGATCGGAAGGGATGTGTCCGTCGCTGGCGTGAATCACGTAGACGGCGTCCCATTCCAGGCCTTTGGCGGAGTGGATTGTGCTGAGCACCAGGTAATCTTCGTCGCGCTGAGCGGGCCTGGCCAGGTCGGCAGAGCTGGAGGGGGGATCGAGCGCCAGTTCGACCAGCATCGCTCGCCGGTCGGCGAACCGGCTCGCCAGCTCTTCCAGCTGCTGCACATCGCGCCACCGCGCCGCGGCCTGGTCATACTTGATTTCCAGGAGGGGTTTGTAAAATTGGCAGATCGCCGCCATTTGGGCCGGCAGGGCCAGGCCGTCGGGGGCCCTCAGGCGGCTCAACAGGCCCACCAGCTCGGACCACTCCTCGCGCGCCATCCCCGGCACCTGGGCCTTTTCCCAGCCGCTCAGCCCCCCCTCCCCTTCCTGCAGCGGGTCCAGCAGTCGTTGAGCCGTCTTGGGGCCGATGCCGGGCAGCAGCATCAGCAGCCGTTGGCCCGCCACCACGTCCCGGGGGTTTTCGGCAAACCGCAGCACGGAAATCACATCCTTGATATGCGCGGTCTCGATAAACTTCAGGCCACCAAATTTGACGTAGGGAATGTTGTGACGCCGCAACTCGCCTTCCAGAAGAATACTGTGGTGCGATGCGCGATAGAGGATCGCCTGGTTGCGAAGCGCCAGGTCCCCCTCGCGATGATCCAGCACCTGTCGGACAATTTCGTCGGTCTGTTCCCATTCGTCGTCGCAAGTCACCAGCAGCGGCGGCTGGCCCGCCGACTGGTCCGACCAGAGTTTTTTCCTGAACTGGTCACGCGCTTCGCCAATCACCGCGTTGGTCGCGTCCAGGATCGAGGGGGTGCTGCGGTAGTTCTGTTCCAGCTTGACGATCGTTGTCTGCGGGTAGGTCTTGGGAAAATCGAGCATGTTGCGGACGGTGGCTGCGCGAAACGAATAGATCGACTGGCAGTCGTCCCCTACGGCGGTTAAACCCCGGCCGTCGAGGCAAAGATGCTCCAGGATGTCCGCCTGCAGCCGATTCGTATCCTGGTATTCGTCGACCAGCACGCACTCGAATCGATCCCGCACCGCTGGCCCCGCCACCGGATCCACCATCAAGCCCCGCCAGAACAACAGCAGATCGTCGTAGTCCAGGACCGCCGAAAAGTCCTTGTGGCGGACGTAGTGCTGGAACAGCTTTTTCAGCGAATCGGTGTACTCCAGACACCAGGGGTAGTGCGCCTGAAGGACTTGAGCCAGGGGTAGCTGAGAATTTACGCAGTGGCTGTAAATGGCCAGGCAGGTCCCTTTCTTGGGAAACCGCGTCTTCAAATCCGCCAGGCCGATGTCGGTCCGGACGACATTCATCAGGTCTTCGGCGTCGGCACGGTCCAGGATAGTGAAATCGGCATCGAGGCCGATGGCGGCACCGTGCATGCGCAGCAGGCGGCAAGCGGTCGCATGAAAAGTACCGCCCCACACCCGGGCGATTTCCGCCCCTCGCCGGGGTCGAGCGGCGGGGGACGCCTCGCGGCCAACCAAACCGGCCACGCGGCGCAACATCTCGGCCGACGCGCGGCGTGTAAACGTCAGCAACAGAATCCGCTCAGCCCGTACACCCCCCCGCAACAAATTCGCCACGCGGTGCACCAAGGTGTGCGTCTTACCAGTCCCCGCCCCGGCGACAATCAAAAGCGGCAGCTCGCCGTGCGTCACCGCCGCCCGCTGCTGGTCGTTCAAGCCAGCCAGCTGGCACGGCTGGTCCTCAAGCTTCGCTTTGAACCGCGCTGATTCCTGCATGACGAGCATTGTAGCACGTTTCCGCACCCCCACCGGACTGGCGGCCCGCCCTGATCCTGCCCCGGCCGCGAAAGGCTGACC
>WVZU01000364.1 GCA_011772275.1 Planctomycetales bacterium
AGGTTGGCATGCCGGGCCAGGACGGCGAGGTCGATCTCGGCAACCGTGGTCCGGTCCCGCAGCTCAAACCGCTTGCGGCCCTCCTCGCCAACTTCGCCCAGGAAGCCCAGCAGGTCTTCGCCCAGCTGCAACTGGCCACAGCGGCCCGGTTCGAATAACGAATCCTCAAGTTCGGTGACTTGCAGGTTTACCGCCGGATTCAGCCCGGCCACGACCGACTCCAGGGCCCCTTTGACATGGAAAAAATCTCCGCCGCTGGTCAAGGCGACCATCTTCTTTTCCGTCGGCAGCTCGGCCCCGTCTGCCAGGTAGACCTTGGCGATCTCGTAGAGCTCAATTTCCGGATTGGCGAGTTTTTCGTTGGTGCGCCGAGCGGCCAGTAAGCTGGGCACCAGGCTGCGTCGCAGGCGCGTCGCGCCGCGCAGCAGCGGTGTCTGGCAGGAGAAGGGATCGTGCGAAGTCCAAGGGGTGTAGGCATTGGACAGTTCGTCGCTGACCACGCTGGCCGTCATCGCTTCGTCAAAGCCGACGGCACTCAGGGTATGGCGGACGCGCACCTTCACGCGGTCGTCGTCGCTGCGCGCCGAAGCGCTCATCGGGACCTCGGCATCCTCCGGAATCTGGTCGTAGCCGTGAATTCGCGCGACCTCTTCGATCAAATCGATTTCGCGCTGCAGGTCGCGTCGCCAGCTGGGGGGGGTGACTTCCACGAGATGCTGGTCGGCACGCAGCTCTTCATTCCCCAGGCTGGCCAGAATTCGGCAGATTTCCCCCCGGTCGATCGGAATGCCCAGCACGCGTTCTACCTGGTTCAACCGCATCACGATCGGCTGCCGCGGCTGGGGTGGGATGCCGACATCGATCACCCCGGCGGCCAGTTCCCCGCCGGCGATCTCCAAGACCAGTTCGCAGCAGCGCCGGCTGGCCCAGTCGACACCTGCGGGGTCCGGACCCCGCTCGAAGCGATACGAAGAATCGCTGTGCAGAATCAGCTTGCGGGCCGTCGTACGGATGGAGATCGGATCGAACAGCGCGCTTTCGATCAGCAGGTCGCGGGTCGCGGTCGAGACCTCCGTGTCCGCACCCCCCATCACGCCCCCCAAGGCCACCGGCCGCCGCGCGTCGGCAATCACACACATCTCCCGGTCCAGTTCGTAGGTCTTGTGATTGATGGCCTCAAACGGTTCTTTGGGGACCGCTCGTCGCACAATGATCGCGGGGCCCTCTAAGCGCGCCAGGTCAAATGCGTGAAGCGGCTGTCCGGATTCCATCAGCACATAATTGGTGATATCCACCACGTTGTTGATCGCGGCGATTCCGATCGTCTGCAAGCGGCGGACCAACCAGTCGGGGCTGGGACCCACTTTGACCCCGCGGATGATGCGAGCCGTGTAGCGGCTGCAGAGATCGGGACAGTCGATGGAAACCTTTGCCAACGAGTCAACCTGAGTGGCGCTCTCAGGCGGCGCGGCGGCCGGAAGGGCCAGCGACTGGGGGTACAGAGCGGCAATTTCACGAGCCACCCCGATGTGACCCAGACAGTCCGGCCGGTTGCTGGTCACTTCCAGGTCGATCGCCACGTCGTCGCCGACCTGCGCGGTGCCTTCGTGGTTGAGCCCCGACATCATCAGCCGCTGCTCCAGCTGCTCGACCGTCATGTCCAGCTTCACGTATTGCTTCAGCCAGTTCCAGCTAACGAGCATAATGAGGGGTTTGGGGTAGGGGCTAGGGGCTAGGGATAGTGATCGAATCGGTTGCTTTTTTTCGCTGGACGATGTCGCCGTTTAGGGGGGGGAATCCGATCGTATGCATCTTCTTGCCATGCGGACCACACCGCGGCACCGGAGAGGATTCCCCCTGGCCTTGGTAGGTGTCCCCCTCAAGTCCGCTGATTGAAATTCCGGTAATCGGGTAAAAGCGGGAGTTCGCCTGGCAACACCGGCCACCATGAGTTTTAGCAAGTTTATTTGTCATCGATCCTGTAGCACGGCGGATGGGACGAATGGGTCATTTGCGCTGGGGTTGAGGGTGCGGTAGTCGTTGGATGCGGGGGGATATATGTTCTGCAGACATGTCCTGCAGACTTCCTGCCGCCTGGTAAAACTCAAAATCATCAAATTGGTATTTTCCAGTCGCTGGCATGATCTGCCTCCTTGCATGCCCTCTCGCAATTCGGACCCGTCCCTCCTCTTAAAACTGCTCCAAAAACCGTACATCGTTTTTGAAGAATTCGCGAATGTCTTGGATACCGTGGCGTCGAGCGCAGAGGCGTTCGACGCCCAGGCCGAAGGCAAATCCGATCACTTCTTCCGGGTCGTAGCCGACGGCTTGCAGCACGTTGGGATCGACCATGCCGGCGCCGCCCATTTCGATCCAGCCGCCATGCCAGCTCATGTCGACCTCCACGCTGGGCTCGGTAAAGGGAAAGAACGAAGGCCGGAACCGCACGTGGACCTCCTCGCCAAGATAGCTGCTGCAGAACATCCGCAGCACGCTTTTGAGGTCCGCCATGGTGACTTTTCGGTCGATCATGAGTCCTTCGATCTGGTGGAACATCGGATAGTGCGTGGCGTCGGCCGTATCGGGCCGGTAGACGCGGCCCAGCGATACGATGCGCACCGGGGGCGTTGCCTTTTCCATGACGCGAATCTGCACGGTGCTGGTCTGGCTGCGTAACAGCAGCTGTCTGTCCGCCGCGCCACCTCCGGCGGTCGAGAGGTAGAAGTTGTCCAGCGGGTCACGAGCCGGGTGGGAGGGGGGGATATTGAGCGCCTCGAAATTGTGCCACTCGTCTTCGATCTCGGGACCTTCGGCCACGTTGAAGCCCAGCCGCGCGAAGATATCGGTGAGCTCTTCGATCGTCTGACTGACGGGATGTCCGTGACCGAGTCGCCGCCGCCGGCCAGGTTCGGTAGGGTCAAACGCCGCGGCCTGCTCGGTGCCGCCGCCGGCCAGTTTTTCCTTGGCCGTTTCGTAAGCGGCTTCGATATCCTGTTTGGCCTGGTTAAATCGCTTGCCGGCCACCGGCTTGTCCGCCTTGTCCACGTGGCTCAAGCCTTTTTGCGATTTCTTGAGACGACCGTTTTTGGCCCCCAGAAATTCCACGCGTGCCGCTTCCAGCACGTCGGCAGCGGAGGCGGCCTGAAAGGCAGAGACCGCAGTGGCGGTCAGCTGGTCCAGATCGGAGAGGAATTTGTCGAGTGCCACGACAGTCAAGCGGCAGTTGCAAGCGCCTGCTTTACCTGCTCGACAACCTGATCGAAGGCGGCCGGATCGTGGACCGCCATCTCGGCCAGGCTTTTGCGGTCCAGTACGATTTCGGCTTTGTCGAGCCCGTAGATGAATTGACTGTAACGCAGGCCGCGCTGGCGGACCGCCGCATTGATACGCAGGATCCACAGCTTGCGAAATTCCCTTTTCCGAGTGCGACGATCGCGGTAAGCGAACGCTTCGGCGCGGACCAGGGTTTCCTTGGCGGTCCTGATCAAGCTGCCACGGCCGCCGCGAAAACCTTTGACTTTCTTCAGCAACCGCTTTTTGGCCTTGTTGCGAGCGGCACCCTTGATTGTTCTCATCGCTGCCACCGTCCGGGATTACCTGAGAAAACGAAGGCGTTCAGCCGCGTCTCCGCCAGGTCGCCCCCCCTCTGCTTAATAACTGTACTTGCCCAGCGCTTCGCGGATCTTCTGGCCTTCAACTCCGTCCAAAACCTTTGTGCCGCGCAGGTTTCGCTTGCGTTTCTGCTCCATCCGCGCCGCCAGGTGGCTGGTGCCCGCACTGCGATGCTTGGCCTTGCCTTTGGCCGTCAAGCGAAAACGCTTTTTGGTGCCTTTGTGGGTCTTCTGTTTGGGCATGAACCAAGCCGGGGTTGAAGGCCTATAGATCGGGTCGAGGCCCGAATCGAATAAGTATACGGAAAACCCTCACGCCGGCAAAGGGCATCCCGGTCGGGAAGAACCGCCATCCCCGGCGATCCCGCGAAACCCCCAACCCGTTCCCTAGATCAGTCGCTTGGTCGTCAACCGCCAAGCGGTGCCAGGAAAAAGCCTGGGGCGCCAGTCCCAGCGACCGCGATCCCACAAACCAGCCGCCAGGCGGCGACCGGCAACCGCCCCAGGCGGCAGTTCCAGGTCCCGGATGCCCCCGCAAAATCGAGTCGTCCAGCGACGGCAGGTGCTGCAGCGGTGGGGGGTCCAAGCCGCTTGAGGCGGCGGACAAAGACAGGCAGCTGGGTCGCCGAGGGAAAGTCAGGGCCCCGCCTCTGCCAAAGCGTCTACCATCGGCCGGATGCCCGCAGCGAGCCGGGTGTCACTTGGGAGCGAGGATGCAGACGATCCGGCGACCCTGTTGGGAAGGAGCCATCTCGACCTTCGAGATGTCCTCGAGTTGCTCAATAAAGTTGTTCAGCACGCGGCGGCCTTCGTCGACGTGCGCTAATTCCCGCCCGCGAAAGATGACCGAAACCGAGACCTTGTCCTTGTGCTCGAGAAATTCACGAGCGTGATTGATTTTGAAGTCGATATCGTGCTGTCCCGTCTTGGGCCGGATCCGAATCTCCTTGGTGCGGCCGTGGTGCACGTGTGCTTTGTGGCGATGCCTCCGCTTCTTTTGCTGGTACTTGTGTTTGCCGTAGTCCATGATCCGGCAAACCGGCGGCCGCTCTGTGGGCCCCACCTCGACCAGGTCCAAGTTCGCCTCACGCGCCACACCAAGGGCCTCTTCGGTGCTGATGATGCCCAGCTGTTCCCCGTCGGCTGAGATTACGCGGACGGGCGAAATGCGAATTTGTTCGTTGATCCTTTGTGCTCGGTCTGTCACTTCCTGAAAAAATCCTCGTGCCTCGTGACCAATTCTTGTGTCTCTGCCTGGCAGTGGCTTCGCAGGCAGCCAGAGCAAATTATAGCATGGCAAAGGGCCGCTGCGGTCCCTGAGTATGCAAAAATTTCAGGTATTCCGTCAACTCTTTGGCCGAAAAGTCTAATATTCGTGAGCTTCGGTGGCGGATTCGACGGGGGTTGACGGCGCGGCGACTTGGCGGACTTGGCGAGCGGCGATTTCGGATTCGAGCTGAGCCAGGGCGTCGTTGATGGCCAGCGTCTGCTGGCTACCGTCCACCCGGTCGCGTAAGGAAACGCTGCCTGCCGATTCGTCTTTGGGGCCCACCACGGCCGTATAAGGCACCTTGGCCAGTTGGGAATCGCGAATTTTTGCCCCCAATTTTTCCGGGCGATAGTCCCCCGTGACCCGCAAGCCGGCCTCTCGAAACCGCCGCTCAACCTGTTGGCCATAAACCTCTGATTTCTCGCTGACCGTACAGATCCGTACCTGTTCCGGCGCCAGCCACAACGGAAACGCGCCCGCAAAATGCTCGATCAGCACGCCGATGAAGCGTTCCATCGAACCAAAGGGTGCGCGATGGATCATGATGGGTCGATGATGAGCGTTATCGGGGCCGACGTAGGTCAGCTCGAATCGCTGCGGCAACTGGTAATCGACCTGGACGGTTCCCAATTGCCACTGACGACCGATTACGTCGCGCACGACAAAGTCGATCTTGGGCCCGTAGAAAGCCGCCTCCCCGACCTCCTCGGTAAAGGGGACGCCCAACGTAGCCGCAGCACGGCGACAAGCGGCCTCGGCCTTCGCCCATTGCTCAGCCGTCCCCACGTATTTCTCACTTGCCGGCTCGCGCAAACCCACCCGCACCCGATAGTCACTCATCCCTAGCGTCCCCAGTACGATCTTCACCAGTTCCAGACAGCCTTCAATTTCCGCCGGTAGCTGGTCTTCGGTGACAAAAAGATGAGCGTCATCCTGGGTGAAGCCCCGCACACGTGTCATGCCGCCCAGCTCGCCCGACTGCTCCCAGCGGTAAACCGTACCGAACTCAGCCAGCCGGATCGGCAGGTCCCGGTAGCTGTGCAGCTCGCTGGCATAAATGCGGAT
Source organism: Planctomycetales bacterium (assembly GCA_011772275.1). Classification (GTDB taxonomy): domain Bacteria; phylum Planctomycetota; class Planctomycetia; order Pirellulales; family UBA7805; genus CS4-C045. The sequence continues at coordinate 5,947 of WVZU01000364.1, forward strand.
GTGGTGCGGGCAATTCATCGGCTTCAGCAAATACCCGTCGATCTGGCCTGCCTTCATGCGATTGGCCAGCTCGGCACAGGAACAGCCTTCCTCGGCCATCCGCTCGATCTGGTCGCGGTCCACCAGCGGCGGGAACTGCGAGTCGTGGTAGTAGGGAAAATGTCCAGATGTCTTGTAGAGTTCCAATTTGCCAATATGCGGGGTAAAGACTTGCGCGTATCCCTGCCGCTGCAGGTGTTCCAGGATAAAGTCCTGCAGCAGCTGACGTATCAAAGCGCCCTTCGGCTTCCAAAGGATCAGGCCCTGCCCCACTTTGTCGTCGGTCTCATACAGCCCCAGTTGCCGGCCCAGGACGCGATGATCCCGCCGCTTGGCCTCTTCCAGCTGCTGCAGATGCTGGTCCAGCTCTTTTTTGTCCCAGAATGCGGTGGCGTACAGGCGTTGAAGCTGCTGACGCGAACTGTCACCCTTCCAATAAGCGCCGGCGACCGACAACAGCTTGAACGCCGTCCCGATCGTTTTGGCGCTGCGGACATGGGGACCGCGGCACAAGTCCAGAAATTCGCCCTGGCGATAAAACGAAAGCGTGGCGTCCGCGGCCAGACCCGTCTGGATGTGTTCCACTTTCAAGGGCTGCTGGAGGTCGCTGCAGATCTCGATCGCTTTCTGGCGCGGTTCCTCCAAACGTTCGAACGGTTCGTCCAGCTTGACAATCTTCGCATCTCCTCTTCGATTTGCGGAAAGTCTTCCTCGGTCAACGTGTGCGGCAGGTCGAAGTCGTAGTAAAACCCGCCAGCAATGGTGGGACCGAAAGCCAGCTGCACGCCGTCAAACAACCGCATCACCGCGCGCGCCATCACGTGAGCGCAACTGTGACGCATCACGTCCAACGATTGGGGATTTTTCCTGGTCAGGATGCTCAGCTTGACCCCGCCCTCGCTCGGCAGGGGCTGATCGAGCCCAAGAACTCGGCCGTCGACCTCGGCCGCCACGGCCGCCTTGGCCAGTCCCGGACCAATCTGCTGGGCGATCTCCAATGCCGTCACCGAATCGGCAAATTCGCGAATAACGCCGTCCGGCAGCGTGACTTGTAACATGGGTTTCCTCGCAAGCACAATTGCCGCCAAGTATAAAAATCGGCGGACCACAGACAAGACACAACCGCCGAGGGGCGGCGGCGGCCAGCGGGGCGCAGCGGCAGAAAGTCCAGATTTACGGGCCGGCGATGGCCAGGCGGCCTTTCACAGAGGCGGGACCGACAGGGGATCTCGGTTGCCCAGGGACCATTCGCCTGGCGATACCCGCCGCGACACCACCGCGCGACACCACCGCCGCTCGCCTGGCCGATCCCAGGTTCCGCCGCCAACAGCTGCTGGTCCCCGCTCCCCCCAGCCCCCACCTGCCCTCTCGCCCCCCCCTCACCCTGATCAGGTACCGCCTGGGCAAACCTTACCAGTCCTGCGGAAAATAGGACCGGCTGCCAGGACCATTTACCCACTTTTTCATGACGGGGCATAGACGATAAAATGAGGAAAGGTCGCGGACAGGACGATAAAAACAGATGAGTCAGTTTACGTGTGGTATCTATCTTGGCTGGGTAGGATTAAGCACGTGAGTTGGCTTGAGGGGACTCCTGCCGCGGCAAGTCCCCTTTTATTTTGGGCGATTAGCTCAGTTGGCTAGAGCACTAGCTCGACAAGCTAGGGGTCACTGGTTCGAGCCCTGTATCGCCCACTGGTTGACGCGTAAGGGTTTACGCAACCCGCCTGCGGGCGGTGCGACCGACCGGAAAGTTGTAGCCCTACAACCTATCGGAGGTCCACCAGGCCCGCATGACGCGTCCCCAGGTATTCCCGGCACAACTCTTCTGGTCAGGCGTTCGTCCAGCTCAGCGGCCGGCACGTCTAGCTCGGCCGGCATCAAAGACCCAAAAGCCAGCCGCGGTACCCGCAGGCCATCGCAAAGTGGCTCGAGGCCGCGTCTCGGAGTTTCCCGACGAGTGTCAGCACCCCGGCTGCTGAGTGCCATCCTGAGGGGAAGCGATGGCGTTTGTGACTGGGGTCGGGCTTGAGCAGCCGGGGTGCTTGGCGGCTGACGGTATTGTCAGCACCCCGGCTGCTGAGTGCCAT
>WVZU01000323.1 GCA_011772275.1 Planctomycetales bacterium
GCCACCGGGCGAGCCGCGGGGGGGGCAGGGGAGGGGGAACGCCCTTGATAAGCCGCGCGAAAGTGGATAAGAATGCAAAACAAGTGGATCAGCATGCACAGCAGCTTCGCAGCCCGCCAGCCGCCTTGGGGGATGGATAAGAAAGGAAAGCCTTGATGAGCCACAGCAAGACCAAAGAATTAACCGCCAGCGATATCATGCAGCGGGATGTCGTGGTCGTGTATGACAGCGATAACCTGCAGGACGCCATGAATCTCATGACGCAAAATCACGTTACCGGCTTGCCTGTAGTGAATTCGAAGAGCAAGTGTGTGGGTGTGATTACGGCGTCGGACATTCTGAATTACGAACAGGAACATTCGGAGTTTCTGGCGGAAGCGAACTCAGACATGGCACGCCATTTCAATCCGGACACCCAGCAATGGGAGAGCGTACGGATTACCTCGTTCGCACTGGAAGAATTTGCCGAAATCTCTGTCAGCGAGGTGATGTCGCCCGACGTCGTTTATGTCCAAGCCTCCACACCGATCCGGGAAGTGGCCCGCAGGATGCGAGACAAAAAAATTCACCGGGTCCTGGTGATGAATGACGAGTTTCGCTTGTTCGGCATCATTTCCGCGTTCGACTTCGTCGAGTTGTTTGCCGAGGAAGGGTAGGCTGGCCGGTGACCAGCAGGGGCCACCCGGCGGAGCCCGCCTCTGCCCGACAGCAACGGTCCCCGCCGCAGCTTGGGCGAACAGCGGCTATTCTTTCCCGCGGCCCGCCAGGGACCCTCGGCGATCCCCGGCCGTCCGGCCATCCGCGGGGGCCGCAAGCCGACAGCCCGGACGGAGAAGACCCTCGCAGCAGCCCCCCTTTTTCCCGCAGACGGCGGACTAGCCGGGCTGCCGGCGATCCTCACCCACTGCCCTGTGCGGCGGCCCTGGTGACCGCATGGATGTGCGGTTTCGCACACCGCTTCCTTTCGGCAAGGCGTTGGCCGATGGCGATCGGCCCGCAGCCACGCTGTCCCCAAGGCCGGCGCGCGGCCGCGGGACGAATTTTCACTTCATTTTCTTTCTCCCGCTTTCTCCCGCTGCCAGGCGTGGCGCAGGCATTGGTATTTTCGGCCGGGAAGAGTTCTGCCATGCTAACGGGCCTACGATCAAGTTTTGGCGTGCAACCTGGATCCTGGTGGGGCCGATGGCAGCAAAGGATAAAGAAAGTATGAATCGGAAAGAAAGCATCTGGATCAGAACTTTTTTTGGCGGACTGGGAATTTTCGTTTGTTTGGTGGTGGGCAGGGGGAATGCGGAAGAGGCGCCCCCCCAGGAGGCCGCTCCCGGCGCCGAGGAGGGGGCTCGCAAAGGTCCCAGCGTGTGGATGCGGACGAAGATCAAGTATGCCGAAAACGTGCTGTCGGCCCTGGCCACGTCCGACTTTGAGGCGATGCGCGAAAACGCCGATCGCATGAATACGATGACTCAGCTGGAAAGATGGGCACGCGGAAAGGACACCGAATACCAGACTCAGCTCGGCTTTTTTCGCCATGCGAACCGGGAATTGAGTCGCCAGGCGAGTCGCAAAAATCTAGACGGCGCGACCCTGGCGTTTATGCAGGTTACCGCAAGCTGTGTGAATTGCCATCGACATCTTCGTGACCAGGAGCTGCCGATCACGGAAACGGACGAGAAGCCGACTCACGCGTTAAACGCGGACGCGGCTTTCTACTCGACCGGTCCCCAACAGGGGAGGCCCGCGGACGGAACGCTGACCCAAGGGACCAAAGTCCGCATCCTCCGGGAGGCGGGCAGCTATGTGCAGGTTGAAACGGAAAGCGGACTGCGCGTTTTTGTTTCCAGCGGGGCGCTGGTTGCCTTGGAAGCGGACCAGCCGCAGGATCGTTAGCTGGTCGGCTGGCGGTCGCCTGTCTGTTTGCCGCACGCCAAAGTTGCCAGCCTAGGCGAGCTCGTGACACCCTCAACGACAAGGAAGCGAGTCCATGAAAGTTCGACTGAATCTCTTGCTGACGTTGGCGACTTGCCTGCCGATCCTCCTGACCTGCTGGGCTTTTTCTTCGCGGACGACGGGCCAGGAGGCGGCCGCGCCGCTCCGGCCGCTGCTGGACCGCGAGGACGCGCGGCCCTTGATGCGGGCCAAGCTGGCCAGTTCGCAAAGAGTTTTTGAGGGCCTGCTGACCAAGGATTTCGCGCAGATCCGCAAAGGGGCGGACGAACTGGTGCGGATCACCGACGTGGCCGCCTGGCAAAATATCGACGATCCAGTCCACAAACATTACCACGCCGAATTCCGCCGACTCATCATCCGGCTGCGTGGCCTGGCTGAAAAAGCGAACCTGGAAGGGGCCTCGTTTCTGTACATGCAGTCCGTTTCCACTTGCATCAACTGCCACGAGCACGTTCGCGACGTGCAAAAGATCGCCAACGGCGGGGAAGGCGAACCGGGTGCGATTCGCCTGCTGGGCGAACGGTTTTAGGGCAGCGGCCGCCACGGCCTGCGGGCGGTTGACCCGCCACGCCACCCTTTTCAGCCCCGATTTCTNNGCCCCGATTTCCTGCAGACCTTGTGACCCGGCCAGGACCCGGCCGGCGCACTGCAGATGGCCTGTCCGCAAGCCAGGTTTGCCGGCCGCCCGGCCATCTGCAGGCTGCCCGCCGTCCGTCCGGCACGCGCTGGCCGCCGCGATTCCTTTCCCCCTCGCGGGCCCGCCGCGGTGCGACTGGTACAAACGGTCGGCGGTGATCGTTAGAATACAGCCAGGCTGTGGCCGCTGGCTGGCTGTCTCACCGCCCCAGGCCGCTGGCACGCTCGTCATTCTTTTCACGCCTCTAGGGCACCTCGAAGTCGGATACGCCGCCATGCAAACGAACTGTCCGCAAAGCACGATTCTGAGCCGCCGTCGCATGTTGCAGGGGGCGGCCGGGGCCGCCGCGGGTGTGGTTGGGCTGGCTGGCAGCGGGATGGCCGCCGACCCGCAATCCAAAGACGCGGCGGCGTTGAAAGGCCATATTCGTCACTCGATCGTGCATTGGTGCTTTGCCGAATATTGGGACGTCGAACAGACCTGCCAGGTCGCACACAAGCTGGGTTGTCAAAGTGTGGAACTGGTGGGTCCAGAGCATTGGGCTACCCTGAAAAAGTACAACCTGTCCTGCGCGATCGTACCCTCACACCTCTTCGTGCAAGGAATGAACAATCCCCGCTACCAGTCCGCCTGCATCGAGATGTTGACCCAATCGATCGACAACGCCGCCGCTGCCGGCTTCAAAACGGTAATCACCTTTACCGGCTATGCGGAAGAGACGGGCGACTGGGCCGGCGGTGGCATTCCCGATCTCGAAAAACTTCCCCCCGAGGGCCGACGCGTGATCGATCCGGAGGAAGGGATCAAAAACTGCGTGGCCGGATTCAAGAAAATCGTCGGCCACGCAGAAAAGAAAAAAATCAACCTCTCCCTGGAAATGCTCAACTCGCGAGTTGCGACCCATCCCATGAAAGGGCATCCGGGATACCAGGGCGACCATACCGATTACTGCCTCAAGATCATTCGCCAGGTCGGTTCACCCCGGCTCGGACTGCTGTTCGATATCTACCACGTGCAGATCATGGATGGAGATCTCATCACCCGGATTCACCAATGCAAGGATGCCATCAACCATGTGCATACGGCCGGGAATCCGGGGCGCGGGGAACTGGATGGCAGCCAGGAGATCCAGTACACGCCCTGCATGGAGGCCCTGGTGAAGATCGGCTATGGGGGTTACGTGGGCCACGAATTCATTCCCACCCGTGAGCCGCTGGCCGGGCTAAGCGAGGCGGTGCGGGTCTGTGACGTGTAGCGATTCGCCGATGCCATCCTCCGTTGACTGGAAAGCGCTCTATCCGTTCGAATCCAGGTGGTTCAGCGTGGACGGGTATCGCTGCCACTATTTGGACGAAGGCAGCGGCCAGCCGCTGCTGATGGTCCACGGCAATCCGACCTGGTCCTTTTATTGGCGCGATCTGGTGCTGGCCTTGCGCGACAGGTACCGCGTGATCGTACCGGATCACATCGGCTGCGGATGGAGTGACAAGCCGATACGCTATCCCTACCACCTGGGGCAGCACACGCAGAATCTCCAGCGTCTGGTTCAGCATTTGGATTTGCGGCAGGTCACCCTGCTGGCTCATGATTGGGGTGGCCCCATCGGTCTGGGGGCCGCCGTCGCCGAGAAGGATCGCTATGCGCGGTTTGTCCTGTTCAATACGGGCGCCTACCCGCCCCCTTACTTTCCCTGGCGGATCCGCATCTGCCGCACTCCACTTCTGGGCCGGCTGGCCGTGCAAGGCTTGAATCTGTTTGCGCGAGCGGCGCTGAGCATGGCGGTCCGGCATCACGAGCGGATGGAGCCGCCCGTTTGCCAGGGACTGCTGGCACCGTACGACTGCTGGGCGCATCGCACTGCCATTTATCGCTTTGTCAAAGACATCCCCGCCTCGCGCCGACATCCCACCTATGCCGTCCTGGCCGATCTGGAAGCGCAATTGCACCAGCTGGCGGACCGGCCCATGATGTTCGTGTGGGGGATGCGCGACTGGTGTTTCCGCCCGGAATGCCTCGATCGATTCCTGGAGATCTTTCCCGAAGCGGAAGTCCATCGTCTGGACGATGCCGGGCACTACGTGGTCCAGGACGCTCACGAGCGGATCGTACCGCTGGTTGGCGATTTTTTGGAAAGAAATCCGGTCAACAACGTCGCGGGAATCGGCTGTCCCTAGCTGGGACGGGACACGAACTGCGGGTCAAGCGACGGTAAGTCTGGGGCGGGCCAGGTAGACGACGCGCTGCCCGCAAACCGCCCCGTGACGCGGGCGGAATCGTTTCATGAACCGACTGACGATCGGACAATCCGCAACGCTGGCCTGCCTGTGGGAGGTGATGGTCCCGAAACCGGGCAACGTGCACCGCGCGGCCGATTTCGAAGATCTTACGTTTGGCGATTTTGTCGCCAGTGCCGTGGCCATCGGGCCAGCCATGGAACGCGCGGGTCGGGAAACGGGTGTCGGGCAGACCGTGTGGGACGCCATTTGGGCCACGCGGCAGCTGGTCGATACGAATACCAACCTGGG
>WVZU01000232.1:0-4035 GCA_011772275.1 Planctomycetales bacterium
CAGGTCGGCCAGCGGTGGGAACAGCTGACGGGCCGCCCGGCCGCCGAGCGTTATCTGGTGGAACAGGTGGAGTGGGGAAAGCCGATCACGCTGCGTTACCGGCGGGGTGTCCCCAACCCCTTCAGCTCGCATCCCCGGCTGGACCTCTTCGTCGGTTCGCTGAGCCCCCACAAGCTGCAAGATTTCGGCTGCACGATCTGCCACGAGGGACAGGGCAGCGCCACCCAGTTCAAGTGGGCCAGCCACACCCCCAACACCCCGGCTCAAGCGGCCGAGTGGGCTCGGAAACACGGCTGGTTCGATAACCACCACTGGATCTTTCCCATGCGGCCCGAGCGGTTTGTGGAGAGCAGCTGTTTGAAATGTCATCACGAGATCGAGCAGTTGTTGCCCAGCGAGCGTTTTCCGGAACCGCCCGCGCCGACCCTGGTGCACGGGGCTGACCTGGTGACCCAATACGGCTGTTACGGCTGCCACGAGATCAACGGCTACGACGGCCAGAAGAGGATCGGTCCCGATTTGCGGAACGAGCCCCCCTACGCCCCAGCCGCTCAACAGCTGGCCTACCTGATCGACACCCAGCCCCCTGGCCAGGTACCCCAGCCGCTGGTGGCCCAGCGGACCAGCATCCGCCAGATGGCCGACCAGGTGGCGTGGCATCCTGAAGATGCCGACGACCGCCGCGGGCTGTACCAGGCCGTGCGGGAGGACGCCGACCGGGGGGCTGCCGTCTCGAAGCTGCTGGCCGATCCCGGTCTGCCCGACGCGGTCCGAACGCTGGCTCGGACAATCCAGGATTCCCCCGACGATACGAAAGCCCGCACGGAACTGGTCGACTGGCTGGAAGCGGACCTCAAGGCCGTTTCCCCCCAGGCACGCACCGCCTCGCACAACCTGGCTCAGCTGTTGAAACAACCGCCTGTCCTCACCCCGGCCGCCCACAAACTGGCCAACCTGTGGAAGGACTCCGAACACCCCGGCACGCTCCGCCGCGTCGGTCCCAGCTTGCGGTACGTGGCCAGCAAGCTGGGCCCGGCCAGCCTGAACCGCTGGATTACCAACCCCCAGGATGTCCGTCCCACCAGCAAGATGCCGCGGTTCTACGGTCTGCACGATCATTTGCAATCCAGCCCCGAGGCCCTGGCCCTGGCCCAGCGGTACGAACCGCTGGAGATCCGCGCCATCACGCATTACCTGACGGCTCGCAGCCAGCCTTTCGCCTACGCCCCGCCCGCGCCGGAAGTCAGCGAACCGCCTGATGCAAATCGGGGGGAGGTGCTGTTTGAAACCCGCGGCTGCCTGGCTTGTCACCAGCACAACGGGACGCCGCAAGGCGAGGCCAACCACGGACCCAACCTGACCGACCTGGCCGCCAAACTGCAGCTGCAGTCGGCCGACCGGTCCAGCAAACAGTGGCTGCGCAGCTGGTTGCTGGCCCCCGACCGCTATCACCGCCGGACGGTGATGCCCGTCACCTACCTGACCCCGGAACCCCTGCGGGGCCCCGACGGCAAGCCGCTGGTTCGCGACGACGGCAGTGGTCGCCCACGGATGACCGATCCGGCGGCCGATATCGCCGCGTACCTGTTGGGTCCCCAGTGGCAAGGCTCGTCCGACGAACTGCCGCCGCTGACGGAGGACCAGCGGGAGACGCTGGACGAGCTGGCATTAACGTTTCTGAAGACCGTCTTCCCGACCAGTCAGGCCGAGCAGTATCTGGAAAAAGGGATTCCTGCCCAGCGGGCGGCGACGCTGAAAGGGGCTGAAATCGAATTGGCAGGCGACGTCTCGGAGGCCAAGCTGCTGACGTACGTGGGCCAACGCACGATCGGCCGAGCTGGCTGTGCGGGCTGTCACGACATCCCCGGTTTCGAAGGGGAAAAACCGATTGGCACGACCATGGCCGACTGGGGGCGGAAAGAGACCTCCAAGCTGGCCTTCGAGCACATTACGCACTATGTGGCCGGCAAGTACGGGGGCGGGCACGGCGATCATGGTCACGACCATCACGACCAGCAGGGTGAGGCCGGGGAAACCGCTGACCACCACGCCGAAGCGGCGGGTGAGCACGATCCGCATGAGCTGGACCCGCTGGAGATCAAGGACCCGACCGAGGGATTCTTCGTGGCCTCGCTGCAACATCACCAGCGCGAAGGGTTCCTGTGGCAGAAGCTGAACGAACCCCGCTCGTACGATTACAAAAAGGTCGACCCCGCCAACAAGCCGCAATACCACGATCGCTTGCGGATGCCCCTCTTCCCCTGGGGGGCCGAAGCGGCCTACGCCGCTGCGCAACAGGAAGGCGCCGACCCCGACACGATTCACGCGGCAGAAAAGGAGGCTCGCCACCGCGACATCCAGGCGATCATGACCTTCGTGCTGGGCCTGGTCGCCGAACCGCCGGCTCCCCAGTACATCTACGATCCCAATCCCCGTCGGCGGGCGATTGTGGAAGGCGAAGCGGTGCTGGCCAAATTCAACTGCGCCGGCTGCCACATGCTGGAACTCGACCGCTGGAACGTCGCCTTCCGCCCCGGTGAGATCGACGCCCCCGCCGGATCGAAGATCTATCCCTTCCTGCAGCCCCACTTTTCCACCAGCCAGATCGAACAATCAAAAAAGCCCGACTGGCGGGGCCGGCTGCACGCCGAACTGGTCGGCATGCCGCGGACCAATAACGACGGACACCCGGAAGTCATGGCCTGGCTGGCCGAAGACGAAGAGTTCATCCCCCTGGACGAATACCGCGATGAATTCGAAGGCGAACCGGACCTGCTGGGTTACAATGTCGAAATCTGGCAGCCGACGCTGCTGGACGGCCAGACGCTGCTGCCCAAGGATCCCCTGCCGACGATTTCCCAGAACATGATCACGCGGCACATCGCGGCACGCGGCGGCGAGTTTGCTCGGTTGCTGGTGCCGATTGCCCTGCAGCAGGTTCGCCAGACGGAACCGGGCGCGGCCGGGCAGGACGCGTGGGCCTGGGTCCCGCCTCCTTTGATCGGCCAAGGCCGCAAGACTCAGGAAACGTGGCTGACCGAATTCCTTTTGCAGCCCTTTCCCATCCGCCCAGGGGTCCTGCTGCGGATGCCCAAGTTCAATATGTCCCGTTCCGATGCCGCGCGACTGGCCCAGTACTTCGCAGCGACCGCCCATCCCAATTACCCCGATCATTACGAGGCGCGGCGCAGCCCGGCCGACCTGGAGGCCGCCAACCTCCGCTACCAGCAACACCTGCAACAACTGGGCCTGCCCAGCTCAACCCGACTCGACGATGCACTTCAACTGGTAGTCAACAAGGCCGGCTGCGTGCAGTGCCATTCGCTGGGCAACCTGTTGACCGACCAGGCCGCGCGGGCCGCCGGCCCCAACCTGGGCAACGTCTACCGACGGTTGCAACCGGACTACCTGAAGAACTGGATTGCCAAACCCAGCTTCACCCTGCCCTACACGAAGATGCAGGAGCTGATCCCCTTCGACAAGGGATTCCTGCTGACCGTCTTGAACGAGGAAGGCCAGCCCGAACTGGACGCAAAGGGGGATCCCAAAACCGTCCAGATCGTGCACGGGACGGCCAGCCAGCAGCTGCAGGCCGTGGTCGATCTGCTGGCCAACTTTGGCGAATACGTAGAATCGCGGACCTCCATCCGGGGGCTCGCCGAACGCCCCGAAAAAGCCGGCGAAGTTACCGCCTCCGCCCCAGGGGAGTAATGGCTGAGCGGCAGGGGGCTGTGCAAGTTTGAGCAGAAAAACGGGGAAAAAAGGAGATCTTGAGTCATGTTTTTCCGGCACTCCATTGCTTATAGTACTTTGGTTGCGATCGCCATGATCGTTCCCGCCTGGGGCTGCAGCAGTGAGCCCCCGCCGACGCCCCCGGAGATCCAGGAAGCCACCGGGGAGCTGAAGGAACCTGAAATTGAGCTCGGGTCCGATCCCCAGGCCGGTGCGGATAGCGCCGAGGGCCCGGACGCATCGGAGGGGGGCGCAGAATCGGAGGCGGCAGGGACCCCAGCAGGTTCGGAAACCGAGTAAGAA
>WVZU01000232.1:4058-8949 GCA_011772275.1 Planctomycetales bacterium
GAGACAACTGATGACCTTCCTTTCACGGCCGGTTCGCTATCCCCCTCCATTTATCCTGACCGCGATCGTGATCGCGGTGTCGATCCTGGCGTTGCCCGCTGGATCGTCCGCCGAATGGGCCACGCTCAGCGGCCGCTTTGTTTACGATGGTGCTCCGCCGGTGGCCAACAAGATCACCGTCACCAAGGACTTGGAAGTTTGCGGCAAGTTCGACTTAAAGGCCGAAGCCATCAGGGTGGGCGCCGACGGCGGCCTGGCCTCGGTGGTGGTCTGGGTCCGCAACAAAACAGTGAACGCTCATCCCGACTTCGCCAAAACGGCTCAGGACCAGATCGTGTTCGACAACAAAGAATGCCGCTTTACCCCGCACGTCGAGGCGATTCGCACCGGCCAGACCTTGCGGCTGAAGAACTCGGACTCGGTGGCCCACAACAGCCAGGCCCTGACCAGCGCCAATCCGCAGTTCAACGTGAACCTGCCGCCCGGCGGACACCACGACGTGATCTTCACCAAAAGTGAGCGGTTGCCGGTGCCGATCAGCTGTGCGATTCATCCCTGGATGAAAGGTTACTTGATCATTAAAGACAATCCCTACATGGCCGTTTCCGGCGAAGATGGCAAATTCAGCATGGAAAACCTGCCGGCGGGAACGGAACTGGAATTTCAGGTCTGGCACGAGACTTCGGGCTACGTGGACGACGTGAAGTCGGGCGGCCAAAAGCTCTCCTGGAAGCGGGGACGGTTCGAAAAGACGTTGTCTCCCGGTGATCACGACCTGGGCGACATCCTCGTCAGCTCGGCCCTGTTCCAGTAACCGCTTGTGTAAAGAATCGGCAACTGACACCCAGCCCGTCGCGTGGCAGATCGGCAATGCGGCGGTCGACAAACCCCCAAATTTTTCAGATGGCCGTTAAGCATTCCCGTTTGAAGTGGCTCTGGATGCCCGTCGCCGCATCGCTGGCCGTCCTGCCGGCCGGCTGCGAACAGCCGCAATTGCGCGGCGCCGTGCCCAGCCGCGAACAGGCTCAACAACTGCGGGAAACCCTGGCCCAGTCGACCGATACCCCCGACCAGACGATGTCCGGATCCGCTGAACAACGGACCGGCTGGGCGACCCTCCGCGGCACGATCAAAGTCACCGGCAGCGTCGCACCGCCGGTGGCGCTGCAGATCAGCAAGGACGTTGAGGTCTGTGGGCCCGGCGGCAGCCCGGTCTTCAGCCAACAGGTTCTGGTCGATGCGACCAGTGGCGGCCTGGCAAACGTCGCCCTTTATGCTCAGGGACTCAGCGGCGACAATGTCCATCCGGATGCCGCCGGCGGCAAAACAGACGAGGTGATTTTCGATCAAAAGAAATGCATCTTCCTCTCGCACGTGGCGCTCATGCAGGCCACGCAGAAGCTGAAGATCCTCAATAGCGACCCGGTTGCCCATAACACGAAGATCGATACCAAGCGAGCCAAGTCGATCAACGAGAGCATTCCCCCTGGGGGCAGCGCGTTCTACGTGCCCGGCAAGTCGGAGAAGGAGCCGGCCCCGGTCAGCTGCTCCATCCATCCCTGGATGAAAGCTTACCTGTTGCCGCTGGACAACTCCTACGCGTCGGTAACCGATACCCAAGGCACCTTCGAAATCGCCAACCTCCCGGCCGGCGTCGATGTGGTGTTGCAGGCCTGGCACGAAAAGACCGGGAAAAAACTGGGAGACATCTCGGTCGACGGCCAGGCCAGCTGGAAACGAGGCAAATTGGAATTCACAGGCAACAATCGCCTGGCGGACGGGGAAACCCGCGAACTGACGCTGGTCGTCCCAGCGGCCGCCTTGCAGTAAACCCGAACACAGAACCCGAACACAGAACCGTGGGCCGCCGGCAGGCCAAGCGGAGTGCCGGCAGCAAAAATTTTTACCAGACCCCCTGCCTGCCGGATTCGCCCTTGACGGCTTTCGTTCGACAGGAACCTCGTCCGACAGGGCTGTGGGATGTCTGGGCGGAACCAGAGCAGTAAAGTCGTAAGCCATGTCTATTCGGAAACATCCCCCGCGCCCCTGGCCCTTGCTGGTGCTGGCCCTGACCCTTGGCAGCGGTGTCGCTGTCGGTTGCGGGTCATCGGAACCGTATTTCCGCGCCAATTTGACGGAGATGCGGTTAAGGGAGAGCCGGGACGAACCGATATCACCGGAGCTGCAGAGCGAGATCTCCAACGTGCTGCTCAGCCTCTTCGGCGATCCCGACGCTCCCGACATCTTCGCCGGCCAAGGGGTGGCGGCCGAAGCGAAGGCGCCGCTGGAAGCGTTCGGCTTTGACCTGGCCAAACTGCAACTCGCCGCCGGACCGGCCTTCAGCGATCAAACCGGAAAACAGCACGGCCTCTATCGCTTGCACTGTGCGCACTGCCACGGCGTGAGCGGGGATGGGAACGGACCCACTGCCCCGTTTTTGAACCCCTATCCCCGCGACTACCGTCAGGGAAAATACAAGTTCAAATCGACGTTCGGAGACGCCAAGCCGACAGACGACGACCTGAAACGGATCCTCAAGGATGGCATCCCGGGTACGGCGATGCCCTCTTTTGTCTTGCTGCCCGACAACGAAATCGACGCGCTGGTCGAATATGTCAAATACCTTAGCGTACGCGGCGAGACGGAAATCCGGCTGATTGAATACGTCGCCGACGAGGGGGAAATGCCCGAGGGCGGCATCGCCGAGATCGCTGGCGGGGTTCCCCTCCAGCTGGACGATGACGGCCTGCCGGAGGCAGAACCCGAATACGAAAATGTGGTCGCCTCGATCCTCTACAAATGGGCCGCGGCGCCGACCCGCATCGTCCAGCCGGTCGTGCCGACCGTTCCGCTCAACTCGCAGTCATCCGGCAAAGACGCGGAGGCGCTGGCCGCATCGATCGAGCGTGGCAGGAAACTGTTCTTTTCGGCAGAGACCAAGTGTGCCAGCTGTCACGGCGATGCCGCCTTGGGAGATGGCGAAACGACCAACTTTGATGACTGGACCAAGGCTGTTTTCCAGCCGGATGCCAACATGCAAATCGAAGCGGCCCATGCCGCCGAGATGCTGGCCCTGGGCGCGCTGCCGGTCCGCAACATTCGCCCCCGCAACCTGCGGCAAGGTATCTACCGGGGAGGCCGCCGGCCCATCGATATTTACCGCCGCATCTTCTCCGGAATCAACGGCAGCCCCATGCCGGCCCAAGGTTCCGAGGCCGGGATTGCGGGCGATAACGTGAGCGACGATGAGGCGGGTGGCAGTGTCCGCCGCCAGAAGATCTGGGACCTGGTCAACTATGTGCTGTCGCTGCCGTATGAACCGTTGAGCCAACCGCCGCGACCGGTTGAGGGTTACGACATAACTTTGCGCTGAAACACTTTGCGCTGCAACTGACTTTGCGCTGGACTTGCCGCGAAAAACCGTCGCGCGGAACCACACCTTCCGCGTGCCGATGACTGCTGGGCCAGTTCCGCGTGCCGGAGAATGTGAAGTGGGAAAATTCTGGGCCCTCCTGTTTTTGCTGGTGCCGCTGCTGGGGACCGGGCTGTTCCTCGTCGCCCTGGACGCGGATAACCGGCCGCTGCTGAATCACTGGTTTCCCCGGGACGTGTCGGCCTACGGTCACGTGATCGACGGCCTGTTCATGACGATCCTCTGGCTGACCGGCATCGTGTTTATTGCCACCGAGGTGACCCTGGCCTGGTTCATCTGGCGGTACGACGCCCAGACCAACCCCGACCCGCCCAAGTTCACCCACGGCAGCCATAACCTGGAGGTCATCTGGACGATCCTCCCGGCGGCCATTTTGCTGTTTATCGCCATCTACCAGTTGAACGCCTGGGCAGAAACACGGATCCGCGCTCCCGCAGACCCCGGCCTGGAGGTCGAAGTCACGGCGCGACAGTTCGAATGGCGACTTCGCTATCCGGGCGCGGACGGCAAATTCGATACGGCCGACGACCTGTACACCGTCAACGACCTGCACGTGCCGCTGGAGGAAGACATCCTCGTGCAGTTGAAGAGCGAGGACGTGCTGCACAGCTTTTTTCTGCCGAATCTGCGGGTCAAGCAGGACGCCGTGCCGGGCATGAAGATCCCGCTCTGGTTCCGCCCGACCGCAACCGGCAGCTTTGACCTGGTCTGCGCAGAACTGTGCGGCTGGGGCCATTACAAAATGAAAGGCCGCCTCACGGTGCAGTCCCGCGAGGACTTCGACCGGTGGCGGGGCCAGTTACGCAACGCACAAAACAAGACCCACCTCAGCGAGGACTCCGATGAGCACGACGGTTGAAGGTTTTCCTGAGCATGCGGGGCATCACGAGGCCGGGACCAGCCTGGGAGTTGGTGGATTCCTGGGCAAGTATGTCTTTTCACGCGATCACAAGATCATCGGCCTGCAGTTCCTCTTTTCCACCCTGATCTGGTTCTTTATCGGGGGACTGCTGGCCCTGGGCATCCGCTGGCAGGTCGCCTGGCCGTGGCGACCCATGCCGGTCGTCGGCAACCTCCTGTTCGCCGACTCGGCCGGCCAGATTTCGCCCGAATTCTACACGATGATGTTCACCATGCACGCCACGATCATGATCTTTTTCGTGATCATTCCCATCCTGGCCGGCGCGTTCGGAAACTACCTGATCCCGCTGATGATCGGGGCCGACGACATGGCGTTTCCGACGCTGAACATGTTGAGCTACTGGTTTATGTGGCCAGCTTTTATCGTGATGACCATGGCCTTCTTTGTGGAAGGAGGGGCCGCTCAGGCCGGCTGGACCTCCTATCCCCCCCTCTCGGTCTTGACCGAGGCGGCGCCCGGCAGCGGGGCAGGACAGACGCTGTGGCTGATCGGCGTGACCTTTGTGGGCGTCTCCTCCATGATGGGATCGGTCAACT
>WVZU01000232.1:8961-9891 GCA_011772275.1 Planctomycetales bacterium
CCGCCGCCGGCTTCATGCAGCTGGCCGACCGCATGGCGGGCACCGGTTTCTTCCTGCCCGACGGGGCCACCGCCAACAACATGGCGGCCGCCACCGGTGGCGGACAACCCCTGCTGTGGCAGCACCTCTTCTGGTTCTATTCGCACCCGGCCGTCTACATCATGATCCTGCCGGCGATGGGCATGGTCAGCGACATCATCAGCTGTTTCTCCCGCAAGCCGATCTTCGGCTACAAGCCCATGGTCTACTCCATCGGCGGCATCGCCGGGCTGGGATTCATCGTGTGGGGACACCACATGTTCGTCTCCGGCATGAACCCCTACCTGGGCATGACCTTCATGGTGGCCACGATCATGATCGCCCTGCCCAGCGCTATCAAAACCTTTAACTGGCTGGGGACCGTCTGGGGCGGCAGGGTCCAATTCACCACTCCCATGCTGTTTGCCCTCTCCTTTGTGGCCATGTTCATCATCGGCGGCCTTTCCGGCATCTTCATGGCGGCCACGCCCGTCGACATCTTCATCCACGATACCTATTTTATCGTCGCCCATTTTCACTACGTGCTCTTCGCCGGAACGGCGATGGGGGTCTTCGGCGCGATCTACTTCTGGTTCCCCAAGATGTTCGGCCGCATGATGAACGAAGGTTTGGGAAAACTCCACTTCCTGCTGACCTTTATCTTCCTCAACGGGACCTTCTTTCCCATGCACATCCTGGGCGTGGTCGGTTTTCCACGACGGCTGGCCGACCCGTATCACTACGAAACGTTTAGCAACCTGCAGCCGATGAATGCCTTTATCACCATGTGCGCCTTCGGCATGGTCGCCGCTCAAGTGATCTTCGTGTTCAACTTTGTGTGGAGCATCTGGTTTGGCCAGCCGGTGGGTCGCAACCCGTGGGGTTCCAACGGCCTGGAATGGGCCGCGCCCA
>WVZU01000232.1:9956-10977 GCA_011772275.1 Planctomycetales bacterium
TGCCGATTTTTATCCCCAGAACCAGCCTCCTCCACAAAAGCCGGAATCCGCAGACCAGCCCGCCTGAGCGAAGCCGCCGGTTTCGCCCTGCAGCCGGTCCGTCGGAGAAGGAAGAAAAGAAAAGAAAAAGAAGGAAGATCGAAAAGGAAGAAAGAACGAGCACAAGCAACACAGCTCGGTCTGCGGCCGCAACCGAAACATCCAAATTTTGCACAGGTGCAAAGAGCGTCAACTAAAGGCATGACCATGCTCGGTTAGCTCATGTGCCAACCATACGAAAAAAACGGGCCAGGAACCGTGGCTCGGCTTTGGAGTCGGCGGTCTCCAGCGGACGGGCGACCTTGTCTTGCCTGGTGGCCCCTGACGACCGATTGATGATTTTTAATTTTTGAAGTGAGAAGTCAGGTTGCGTTTTTTCCCACTTCGTGGTGAACAGAAGGAAGTAAAGTCAACGTAGGCCATGACCATTCGCTCTTTACTCGGTTACCTCATGTTCAAAAAATGCCCGCACTTGGCGCAGATGTTGATGGTTTGCCGTGGGCAGGCATCGTGCTACTGTCCAGCCCGCCGGATGCGGCGACCGACGGTATCCCGTGGGGCTGTTGGGGAAACGAACGGGACTCACCGCTGAAGACGCCATCCGCCATGCAGGAATCCGCAACTCCCAATCCGCACTCTGCAGTCCCTCATCGCGTGGCCGTCACGCTGGTCTGGGCAACGTTCCTCCTGCTGTGCGCCGGGGCGCTGGTGACGACGGAGGGTGCCGGGATGGCGTTTCGCGACTGGCCCACCTCGGACGGATACAACATGTTTCTTTACCCCTGGTTTGCCGCCGCCTGGGACAAGTTTATTGAACATGGGCATCGGCTGCTGGGGGCGTTGGTGGGCCTGATCACGATCGTCCTGACGGTCTGCCTCTGGAAATTCGAGCGGCGTGGGTGGGTGGTGGCCCTGGGCGCTGCGGCCCTGGCCCTGGTGATCGTGCAGGGAACCTTGGGGGGCCTGCGGGTCCGGGCCGATG
>WVZU01000099.1 GCA_011772275.1 Planctomycetales bacterium
GTCGAACCGTTCATTGCCTGAGATAATCAAGGTTTGAGATCGTGGTCCCGGTACGTTCTGTTCCCACCGTCCCACCTGGGTTCGCACAGCTAGGATTTCGTTCTGCAACGAATATGTCGCTCTGCCACCACAACCTGGCTGCTCGGCCATCTTACCATGATTGAAGCCAAAGACCTGACGAAGAAGTACGGTAATTTTTTTGCCGTGAAAAGTCTGGACCTGCAGCTGTCCCAGGGCGATGTGTTTGGTTTCATCGGGCCCAACGGTGCCGGCAAGACGACCACCATGCGAATGATAGCGACCCTGCTGGACCCCACCTGGGGCGAGGCCTACGTCGGTGGGCATTCCATCTATACCCAGCCTCGAAAAATCCGGCGGCTTGTGGGATACATGCCCGATTTCTTCGGCGTCTATGATGACATGAAGGTGATTGAATACCTGGAATTTTTTGCGGCCAGTTACCGGATCCGGGGTGAGCAGCGGCGGAAGGTGTGCGAAGAGGTCCTGGCACTGGTCGACCTGACGTTCAAGCGCGACGAACTGGCCAATACCTTATCCCGCGGGCAGACCCAGCGGCTGGGGCTGGCCCGCGTGCTGTTGCACGACCCGGCCGTGCTGCTGCTGGACGAGCCGGCCAGTGGGTTGGATCCGCGAGCCAGGATCAAGATGCGCGAGCTGATCAAGCGGCTGGGTGATATGGGCAAGACGATCATGGTCTCCAGCCACATCCTGCCCGAACTGGCGGACGTCTGTAACAAGATCGGGATCATCGAACGGGGTGAACTGATCGTCAACGCCGACGTGGCCGAGGTCATGAAGAAGATCCGCAGCCAGCCGGTCCTGCAGGTGGGCGTGCAAGGCGACATCGCGGCAGCGGGCCAACTGCTGGAATCGCTGGAGAACGTGGACCGGGCCCAGGAGGCGGATGGGTTGCTACGGGTCACGTTGGTCGCCGACCAGTCCGACTATTCCAATCTGCCGACGGCCCTGATCGAAGCCGGCTACCGCTTGACACTGTTCCGTGAGGAAGAGATCAACCTGGAAACCGCCTTCATGATGCTGACCGAAGGCATCAGTGCCTGATGGCCAGGTTGGGGCCCAGCGGGGAGGGGAGCGGCGGTGCGGGAAGGGGAAGAAAGAACGGGTGGCCGCCGGCCCGCGTTCCGCGGCTTTTGCAGTTTGTTGTTTGCTGTTTTTCTTCAGGCCGCCTGGCGATGTGCGGCAAAGCGGAACGGCTCGCCGGTCACTTCGTATCCCGGCCGCAGGCCGATGTTCAGCACCAGGCCCAACGCCAGGGCGTGTGCGACCAGTCCCGAGCCGCCATAGCTGACCAGCGGCAGCGACAGACCCGTAATCGGCAGCAGGCCGACCATCATGCCGGTGTTGATAAAGGCTTGGATGGCGATCAGCGCTCCGATGCCGACGGCCACCAGGCGTCCGAAGGGTTCCTGGGTACGGCGAGCGACGACCAGGCATCGCCAGACCAGGATGGTGAAAAGCAGTAAGGTTGCGGCAACACCGACCAGGCCGTAGCGTTCGCCAATCACGCAAATGATCGAATCGGTGGCGGCCGCGGGGACGAAGTAGCGGGCCGGTTCGGCGGCGAGGTCGTCGGCCAGCCACGTTCCCCACACGCCTCCCATCGTCAACGTCTGCTTGGCACGATGCAAATGATACTGGTCCCCATCGGGTTGTTCGTGAGGTCCTGTCTGGTCCAGCACGGCTGTCACCCGCGATTTTTGCTCGCGGCTCATCTGCGACCACAACACGGGTAACAGCAGCAGTCCCACAGCGGTCATGGCCAGCAGGTCGCGTCGTCGCGCACCGGCGGCGAATAACATCGTCAGCAGCACGGGCAGAAAGGTCAGCGATGTGCCCAGGTCGGGTTCGCGGACGATCAACACAGCGGGCACCGCGGCCAGGATGGTGGGGACCAGGATTCCCCGCAGGCGCCGATGGTTTTCGCGATGCATCAACCAGCGGGCCAAGGCCATCACAAATGCCAGTTTGGCCAGCTCAGAAGGTTGGAGCCCGATCGGTCCCAAGCGGATCCAGCGGTGTGCGCCGTTGATCCGCGGAAAAAAGTAAACGGCGACCAGCAAGACCACGGCGACGACCATCAGCGGGTAGCTCCAGCGACAGAGCACGCGGTAGCTGGGCAGGCTGGCGGCGAACATGGCGGCAACGGCCAGCAGGGCAAAGACGCATTGCAGGGAAAGTAGCCGCTGAACGCCCCCGGCCAGCTGCTCGCTTCGCGCAATCCCCAACAGTCCGCCGCCCATCAGCAAACCGGCGGTGGCAACAATCGACCAGGGCAGTCGAGCCGCCCATTGGCCGGCGGTGATGCGGCCTGGTTTCGCGTTCAGCACGTTCCCGGAGGGGTAGGGCAGGGGGGCGATTCTGAGCGATTGCGAGGCGGGATTATAGGGGCGGCGGGAGGCGAAATCCCACAGCATTTCGCCAAACGACCGCCTCCCCTGACGGGGGTGGCAGCCCGGTCTTGGGACGCTGGCACTGCTAGCAGACCGGAAGATCGGCTGTAAGCCGGCGAAGAGGCCCCTCGGTTGGTTGGCGAGCGTCGGGGAGCCGTATTTCTTGGCCCAAGTGCCCCAAACCATAATATCCGGAAATTTTCTCTAGCCTACTTGATTTGTGCAAGCAGGTGATTATCCTCATAGGAGGTTTTCACGGTGTGAACGGTATTTTTACGGTCAGCGACAGGGAGATCAAACAGTGATGTTTAGCAAGCAGTTGAAGCTGATGGCGATTCTGGCTGGGGCCGGTCTGGGGGTCCTGATGATTACTGCGGATGCCGACGCTCGATGGGGATCGCGAGGCAGTTGGGGGTCATCGGGTGGCAGCTGGGGATCTTCGGGCGGCAGTTGGGGTGGCTGGGGCAGCTGGGGCGGCTCTGGCGGCAGCTGGGGTTACGCGAGGGGTCACCGCCGCTGGCGGCGGTACGCGTACGGATCGCACGGCAGTTGGGGTTCGGCCGGTGGCAGTTGGGGATCGAGCGGCGGATACGCGCATGCCTTCAGTTCTTACGGCAGCTATGGCGGGACGGTGATTTCTTCGGAGCCGTCCCCTGCGTCGGGAGGGACGGATGGCGGGCCTTCAAAAGCCCCGGCGGGTGATGCTGGCGATGGTGAGGCCGCACCGGCTGCGAGCGAGGATTCGTCGGCGGGCGTTGCCAATGACAGCGTGTTGTTGAGTGTCACGGTTCCGGCGGACGCCAAGGTGATCATCAACGGCCACCAAACGAAGACGACGGGCACATCGCGCAGCTATGTCTCGCGTGGTTTGCGATGGGGGCATCGTTACAAGTACGAGATTCGCGCGGAAGTTGACCGGGAGGGTCAGAAGTCCAGCGACACGAAGGTGGTTTACGTGACTGCGGGCCAGAAATCGCGGCTGGCGTTTCATTTCGCTGTGCCGCCTGCAGGCGAGCAACCGCAGGAGCGTGTCGTTTCGCAGCCGGACGAGTTGGAGGCTGCCCCCAAGACGACCTTGCGTCTTCGGGTTCCGGCGGCGGCCACGGTGACCCTGGCGGGGGCTTTGACTCAAGCCAAGGGTCCTGAGCGGGTATTTACGACGCGGCGGCTGGCTGCCGGTCAGACGTGGGACGACTATCTCATCCGGGCGGAATTCGAACGCGACGGTCGCCGCTTGACCAAGGAAGTTCGCATTGATTTGCGAGCGGGTGAGACCCGGGACGTGGCGATCGATTTTGATACGGCGGACGTGGCGGCGGTGGCGGCTGCGGCGACTCGCTAGATCCCGATAATTGTTGAACATGGTTGGTGAACACGGCCCTCGCATTCCAATGGATGCGGGGGCCGATTTTTTGATGTTTGCAGGTCCGTGCTGTGCAAGCATAATCAAGGCATGGCACGGCAAAAGTCGCAATCCGCTGCCGAGGCGATCCCCAAGGTGCCTTGGCGGCACTTTCGTCCTCTGCTCAGCGTCTTGCTGGTGGCTCATCTGACCGTCGTCATCGCCACGCCGCTGGCTTTGGTGGCACCTCGGTCCAGCCTGGCGATACGCATTACGCAGTGGGCGGCCCCTTATTTGCAGGCCGGTAACATCAGTCACGGCTATGCGTTCTTTGCCCCGGACCCTGGGCCGAGCCATTTGTTGCGTTACGAGATCGTGCATGGCGACGGCCGCAGCGAGGCGGGGCAG
>WVZU01000236.1:0-1852 GCA_011772275.1 Planctomycetales bacterium
CAGGACATAAGACAGGACATAAGACAGGACATAAGACAGGACATAAGACAGGACATAAGACAGGACATAAGACAGGACATAAGACAGGACATGCAATGCGACCAGTTAACCGGCGCATTTTCTGTCCCGGTACCCCCGTTTATCCCAGCACCCCATTTGGAGCGCATTGCCTGTCCCAGGATCTGCCCCTGCCGGTGTGCCCTGCTGGTCCTCTCTTCGCAGCGGGCGAGGGGCAAGCGGGGTGAAGTCGTGGCAGGGCAGGCGGTTACGCATGGCGTTTTCCAAACGCAGCCTTGCCGACAAACCACCAGCAACCGCTAAACTTGACGCGGTTTCACACCGCGACGCCGCTTGGCTGATCCTCACAACGGGCGTCACCAGAACGCCGGTCGGGGAAATTCGTATCAATTCGCTTGAACCGCTTTTTCCTGGATTGAGTGTCAGGACTGTTATGCCGAATCAGGAATAGCATAGGGATGCTCTGATCGTGTCGGTGTTTCGGGTAACCCGGCTTCATCCTCAGCATCCCGAGCGACAGGTGTCGCACCCGGATTTCCTTCCTTCCCGCTACCTAGCTAAAACGAGCTCGAGGTTGTTATGCGTTGTAAATTTCAAGCAACCGGTTTTGTGCATCGTACTTTGGTACTGATGGCACTGCTGGCGATACTGGCGGTCCCTGGACCTACTGCTCGTCCCGCCCTGGCTGAAGACGGCCCGGATTCCCGCATTGGCGGGATGCGGACGCTGTTACCGACGGTCCCTCAGCAGGCGGGCCGCCCCGCGGAGGGAGAGGGTGCTGGTGCAAAGTGGCAGACGAGGCGACCCGGCCAGCCGGTGGCCTCGTTTTTAGAATCGCTGAAAGGAAACGACGCGGCGTTTCAGGTCGTGGTGGGGCAAGGCCGACTGCTGACGACCAAAAAGCCGATCGCCGAAGAGAATGGTGTCGGCGTGATCGCCGTGGGAGACCCGACGATCGTTGATTTCGAGGTGTTACCCAATCCACGGATGATTCGGGTCATCGGTCGGCGGGCCGGGGTGACGGACCTGTCGATCACCACGGCGGAAGACGAGGTTTACGCCTTCCAAGTCCATGTGGGTTACGACCTGGAACTGTTGCGGGCCCAGCTAAAACAACTCTATCCGGACGCCCTCATCAAGCTGGGGCAGTTGCGTGAACACATTGTGGTCGAGGGCCAGGCCCGCAGCGCGACCCAGGTCTCGCAGATCGTAGAAACTCTGGATGCGTACCTCCACTCGGTCCAGACCTCGACCTCGGTTGGCGGCGGTGATGCCACCGGCTACGGCACGCAGGCTCGCCAAGGCCCGTCGGCGGCCCCCGCGGCGGGTGGCGACAGCGGTCAACCTTACGTCACAACGGGCGAAGAGGGTTCGCGTCCCAATGCCCAGGCCACCATTGCCGGCCCACGGATCATCAACCTGCTCCGCGTGCCGGGCGTGCAACAGGTAATGCTGAAGGTGCAGATCGCCGAGCTCAACCGCACCGGGCTCCGCGAAATTGGTGCCGATTTCTTCGTACGCAGCGCCGACAACAGGTTTGGCACGCAGATCGGCGGCGCCATCGTGTCCCTTTCCGGTCTTGCCCTGGGCACCGATTCGACATTCTTCGGAATTTTTGATGGTGGCGATTTTCAACTGGTATTGAATGCCTTGCGTGAAAACACCCTGGCCAACATCCTCGCCGAACCGACCCTGGTGGCCATGTCGGGCCACGAAGCCAGTTTTCTGGCCGGCGGCGAGTTTCCGATTCCGGTCCCCCAGGGCACCGGGCTTTCCAATAACGTGACCATCGAGTTCAAGGAATTCGGTGTGCTGCTGAACTTCTTGCCCTTCA
>WVZU01000236.1:1874-2674 GCA_011772275.1 Planctomycetales bacterium
CCGCCGCGCATCAACCACGGTCGAAATGCGGCAAGGCCAGACCCTGGCCATGGCCGGCCTCTTGCAGGTCGAGCTGGAAGCCTCGACCAGTCGGATCCCCGGACTGGGCGACCTGCCATATATCGGCCCCTTCTTCAACAACACAAGCCATGAACGGCAGGAAAAAGAGCTGCTGGTCATGGTGACCCCCCACCTGGTCAGCCCCATGGAACACGACGAGGTCCCCATGCTGCCAGGTGTGGATATTAAGGACCCCACCGACGGGGAGTTCTATTTTCACAATCGCATCGAAGGCCTCACGAAGAAACCTTTCCGTGCGACGACATCGTGGAAGAATCTGCAGGTGCACATGCTTCATCTGGATGAGAAGAACGTGTGCGGACCGGTTGGTTTTTCCGACGGAGAGTAACAAAAATTGGTCCCCTTTGGTTCGCTTCAACAACCTCACAGCGACGGCTGTCATCAGCGGTAACCTGTGAGCTATGGAGAAACGCAAGATGTTAATACGAAAACCTTTTTTTGCCTTGGCTGCCCTGGCCACGTTCGGTTTGTCCTGCCTGGCGATGTCCGACGCTTTTTCTTCCGATTCGCCAGACGACGTGCCCGCCCGGCCAGGGGAAGTTTCTTCTGCCTCGATCAATACGGATGCTCGGCACCCAACGATCGCCGGGATGGCGACCACCGACGCAGAGCAGGAGACGGCCACCGCTGCGATTCGCAGGATTCCCCCCGTGGTTCCCAACATCCGCTGGCTGCCGCCCCTTCCGGCGGATCAGCTGCAGGTGGGCGAGGTGATTCCG
>WVZU01000236.1:2814-10346 GCA_011772275.1 Planctomycetales bacterium
ACCTACTCCCCGGAGACCCCCGTGCAGCTGACCGCCAATTCGGCTCATACCGTACTGCCGCCCGGCCCGGCTCCTCCCTTACCCCCCGTGACTCCCGCGCCAGCGGTCAGGGGTATGGAACTGACCGCTCGCGCCCCTGCCGCGGAGTCTGTCGCCAGCGAACCGGTATCCGCCGTCGAACATGTTGCCGAAGACCTGGACCCGGGGGCAACGGAATTCGCAGACGGGGCCGGATCGGACAGTTGCGAGTACGACGACTGTGAATGCGTGCAATGCAGGCCCGGTTGGCGTCGTTTCCGACGCCGTCCCAAACCGGTGGTCTGCTACCACGATCGGCCTTTTGGCTGGTACCTGCGCAACGCTTACCAACAGCAAATCGCACGCGGCTTCCAGGACCAGATGGTATTGTATCACTACGACTTCCAGGCAGGCGCCAAGGCGGATCAATTGTCCTCACGCGGTCGGCAGCAACTGGCAAAATTTGCTCAGATCGTCGACTCGCACGGGTTTCCCGTGGTCATTCAACCCACCAACGGTCGCCCCGAACTCGATGCCGCTCGACAAGCCCACGTCGCGATGGAGTTGAGTACGATGACGGAGTCTGCCACGGAGCCCGCCGTCATTGTGGCTCAACCCCGCGCACCTGGCATGCGAGGTAGCGAGGCCTTAGAAATCGACAAGAACCTTATGCAACAGACGCAACAGCGCGGCCTGCTGATGCGAGGTGCCGGCGGCGGTGGAGGCTTTGGCTTCGCCGGCGCTGGAATCGAAACGGGACTCTCCGGCGGTTCGTCGGAGTAAGGAGTTTCTCTTAGCAGCCGGCTACCTTGGCCCACAGGAGAATATGCGTGATGCAAGCAGGCAGGCGTGAACGGTCTTGGACGTTTCTGATCATCGCCGGGTTGACCCTTTTGCCCGGCTGTCAGTACCTGAGCGGGTCGCTGGCCAAGTTGCCCAAATGGAAGTCTTCGTCTTCCAGCGAGCTGGCCCACGGCCCCGTGGGGCCCCTGCAGGCCAGTTCCTTTACCGCGGTCAAACCAACCGCTGAGCAAAAGGCCGAGGTCCAGCTGGCCTTCGCCCGAACCGTAGAACGCGAGGGGGACCGCCAAGGCGCCATGAAGCTTTACCAGCAGATCGTCCGCAGCGCTCCAGACCACCACGCGGCCTATCATCGGCTGGCCGTGCTGCATGACCAGGAGGGCAACCACCAAGAGGCAGCCCGCTACTACCGAAAAGCGATCCAGCGGGCTCCGCAAAACGCCGCCATCTACGCCGATCGCGGATACAGTCTTTACCTGCAGAACCAATGGCCCCAGGCGGAACAGAACCTCCGCCAAGCCTTGCAGCTGGACAGCAGCCTGGCCCGGGCGCACAACAACCTGGGACTGCTGCTGGCCCGCAGCGGCCGTCAGGAGGAAGCGATGCGGGAATTCCAGCTGGCTGGCTGCAGCGAGCCGGAATGTCGGGCCAACCTGATCCACGCCCTGATGCTGGACCAGCGATACGGCGAAGCCCAGCAACAGTGCCAACTTGTGTTGGCGGCGCACAATATCCCGGCCGACGTAAAACAGCGGCTCACCAAGCTCAGCGCACGCATCACCGCGGCGGAACAAAAATTAGAAGCACCGCCGTCGCAATCGCAGTTTTTGTGGCACGGCAACGGCCAGGCGGTAGCTCACCCCAGTCACCCGGCCACGGCACGGCAGGTATCTTACGAACGGCCGCAGGAGATCCGGGCCCTCCCCCCCCTGTTCCCTGCAGCCGCCCGCTAACAGCCCCCGCCGCGGGCAGCCCCTTTGGGGCACCGCGCCCCGTTGGCTTGCCAACGCTCAATTTTTTCACTCCGTGAAACTTTTCAATCCGTAAAACTCGCCAAGAGTTTGATTTTTCTGTTGCCAAAACGTCTTGGCGAATTTCGCTACGCCGGCCAGGGCGACATTTTAGGTCTTCGTCTCCCAAAGGACTCGCCCGCCGGCCGCAAGACCTTAGCGACCCCGCGGCCCGGCGAAGACCGCCGCAGATGGACTTTCCCGCTGCCAATCGCGCTGAAGGCCCCGACCGCTTCAGGTCAATTCGCTCAATATTATTTCCGAGTAACACTTTAGCCGACTGGCGGCGCGGCCGGATGTAGCCGAATTTGTGAGAATTCGGATCGTCTGGGCGGTAACCAAGGCCAGCGACTGAAGTCTCACGACTTCAGCTACTATTCGGGCAAGCGTCGTGGGGGCCAGCGGCCAGGAGGTTGCCCGCTGTTCATGACCGGCCGCGGCCCGCCCCCGGCAGCCCCGACGGCTCAGCGGCGCGTCGAAAAATGGCCACCTGTTCGCCACGTGCAACCTGCCGCCAACGCGGGCTGTCTGCCACCGCGCGGGTCAGCGCCGCCGTGACCGGCAGGGCCAGCAGCTCGATCTGGCGCTGGTCCAACGTTTCGCTCCAACCCTCTGCCGCGCCCAGCAACTCAAAGTACTCTTGGAAATGTTCGCGAGCGTGCACGTCGTTGCGGTCGTCAATCCACGGCCGAAACCGCGGTTGGCGGTCCCAACCGTGCCATAGGAGGTAACCACCCCAGTTGGCCGAGTGAAAAACACGCTCGCCCTCCCAGATCCCCAACAGCTGATCCAACTCGGCGGCCGGCAGATTCTGGTGCCTGGCCAGCGGCGGCAGCCAGCGGCCACCCACCATCAGCACTGCCGCAAACAGGAGGCTGGCGGCCAGCGGCAGCGGGTGCGGGCGGTTGCCAAACCGCTGCCGAAACGTCCCGGAAGTGCGGGCCGCCAGCCAGCGGCCGATCCGCTGAAACCACGGCACGTCACAACTGTACCAGGCCAGCGTCGGCACGACCACGATGACCCACAAAGCCGCGTACCGGATCCCCGTGAGGCCGAAATGCAGCCAGACCAGGGACAGGATCAGCGGCACCAGCGGCAGGCGCCGGCGACTGACCGCAGCCAGTAAGGGGAAGGCGAGGACCAGCAGTTCCACATACGGCCAGCCCGGCGCCGAAAAATCGGGCGGTCGCCACTCGCTGACCGACTGCTTGATAAACGGATTCCCCATCACCGAAATGGTCCATGTGTAGAGCCCCAACCCGTAGGGGTTGGCCAAGGTCACCAGGAACAACGCGGCCCCCAGCCAGGTCCACCACTGCAACCTGCCGCGAGCGGCCGACCGCGCCACCGGATCCGCCCCCCACAGGCTCAACGAAAGCTCGACCCCATAGGCCACTCCGCAGACCAGCGCCCCGGCCAAAAAACCGCTGTGCATGTTGGCCCACAAGAAAAACAACGGTACCAGCCACAACGTCTGGCGGCGCGTGATACCCCCCCGATGAAACCGCTCGACCACCGACACCGTCACCGCCAGGCCCACGAAGGTGTACATGTTGGGACGAGCGGTCCAACCGACGCGGGACGCCAGGGCGGCCAGCAGTACCCAGCCACAGGCAGCCGCCCACGGCACACCGTCGGCCACCATGTGGGTGTACATCACCCGCAGGAAGAGTCCCACGCACAAGGCAAACAGGATGGCAACCCCGTTCAGGCCGGCCCAGCCCCAGGCCAGTCGCAACAGCACGTCCCCCAGCCAGCTGTAGGTGACCCACGGTCGACCTTCACTGGCCGCGCAGAACACCTCGCGGTGCAGAAACCCACCGCTCTCCCAGATCTGGTCCGCGATCCGCAGATGCCATCCCAGGCCGGGGTCGTCCATGGCCCCGCTGCGGGCATGGCACAAGGCCAGCAGCGTGCATCCCACAAACAAGGCGTCCGCCACACTCGCTCGATACCAAGACCTGTAGGCCGCGTCAGAAGCTGTTTGCATGAGATTGCCGCCCGCCTGGCGAGCCGGCCCGGAAAGATCAATCCACCTTGCTGGCCAAGGCCGCCAGAGAACTGCCAACAAACGGTGCCGGCCGCACCGCAAGCTCGGCGCGCATCAACGCCCGCAACACAGGTTCGCTGAACCGCGTGGGCTGAAAACCCCGCGCCACCGTATGGCGGGAATCGCGGAGACGATGTAACCATTTCCGTGCCATCAACACCGGAATCATGCTCAACCCCCAATACGCGGCCCGCTCCAGCCGGAAACCACCCGCCGCCAGCTGGTCGCGCAAGAGACGCTTGGTGTACCGCCGCTGGTGACCGACGTGAGCGTCGTAGCCACCGTACAGCCACTGCAGCGCGGGCATGTTCAGCAACAGCCGGCCTCCGGGCCGCAGATGCCACCCGGTCGCCTGCAGAAAAGCAGGCACGTCGTCGATATGTTCAATCACGTCCAGCATCAAGACCGTGTCGAAGTGCTGTTGCCACTCGGCACGCCGGTCGTGAATGTTGTACAAGTACAGCTGGCCGCGGCCAGGACGAGCCTTCTGGAGAGCGGCCAGGCTGAGGTCGCAGCCATGGACCGGGCGGGCGTAGTGCTGTTCGAACTGATCACGAGCGATCGCATTGCCGCAGCCGATTTCCAGTACCTCGTCGCCCAGCGGGATCTCGCCCAGCAGCCGAGATAGACAGGCAAAACGCCACTCAAACCAAAAGTGGTCCGCCGCCGCAATCTCGTACCACTCGTCCGCCATCTCGACCTTTTCCTGCAGTGACAGGATCGCCACCTCTGCCGGTGACGTGGTCTGTGCGGATGCCACGTGTTGTAGGGACATGATGTTCTTTCCGTCCTCGCCGGGCGAGCC
The DNA here is from genome assembly GCA_011772275.1 of Planctomycetales bacterium. Lineage (GTDB taxonomy): Bacteria > Planctomycetota > Planctomycetia > Pirellulales > UBA7805 > CS4-C045. Next base: position 7,499 of record WVZU01000236.1, read on the forward strand.
GGGAATTTTTTCGCTGGCGGTTTCGCTGGCTGGCGATTCCCCCGCGGGCGCAAAAGTGCCTGTTTCCCCGCAATCGCCGGCACTTGGGAAGTATACTTCGTGTAATAAGCCTTTTTGCGGCGGCTTTCTGGATCACCCCGCCCCCACAACAGCCGTACTTCCGGTCAGCCAGGACCGGACGGCTTGCATGCCGATGTCACGTAAAATCGAACTCAGCTTCGTGGTGCCGCTGTACAACGAGCGGCAAGTGTTCCCGCAGCTGGTCCAGAGGCTGGCGGACACGATGGCCGCAGCGGCCTTCCCCTGCGAGGTGATCCTGGTCGACGACGGCAGCCGCGACGGGACGAGGGCCCTGATTGAAGAGACCTGCCACGCCGACTCCCGCTTCCGCGGCGTGCTCCTTTCGCGCAACTTTGGCCATCAACGGGCTGTCAGCGCCGGCCTGGATCACGCTCGCGGCCACTGCGTGGGGATCCTGGATGGCGATCTGCAGGATCCGCCGGAAACCCTGCTGGAATTTCATCGCAAGTTACGGGAGGAGGACTACGACGTCGTCTACGGCGTGCGGCAGCGGCGGCAGGAATGGCCGCTCAAACGGTTTTGCTACTGGGCCTTCTACCGCCTCCTGCGGCGGCTGGCCACGATCGACATCCCCTTGGACGCGGGCGACTTCTGCCTCATGCGGAGGCGGGTCGTCGACGCGATCGCCAACATGCCGGAACGGCACCGCTTCCTGCGCGGCATGCGCAGCTGGGTGGGGATGCGCCAAGTCGGGCTGCCTTACGACCGCCCCGGCCGAGCGGCCGGGCGGCCGAAATACAGCTTTTCCAAACTGATGCTGCTGGCCATCGACGGCCTGCTGACCTTTAGCGAAGCCCCCCTGCGAATCGCCACCTGGTTCGGCGGCCTGGTCGCCAGCGGCGCCTTCGCCTGGGCGGTCTATATTTTCGTGTGGCGACTGCTGGGCGACGCCTCGGACCTTGCCGGCTTCGCCACCCTGGCCTGCGGGATGTTCTTCCTGGGAGGGATCCAGCTGATCTGCCTGGGGATCCTGGGCGAATACCTGGCCCGGGTGCACAACGAGGTCAAAGGGCGACCGATCTACATCGTCGACCGCCGCGTCGGGTTCGAGGCCTCCGACCAGCCCGCCCAAACGCTCGAGCCCGCAGAAGTGGCGATGTAACCCGCCCCGGGCCACGGGGGAAAACGTTCATACGCCGCGCCCAGCGTGGGACAATCCGCCTGTAGCCGGCCTCTGTGAGGCCGGACGCTGCTGTAGCCGGCCTCTTCGAGGCCGGACGCTCCTGTAGCCGGCCTCTGTGAGGCCGGACGCTGCTGTAGCCGGCCTCTTTGAGGCCGGACGCTGCTGTAGCCGGCCTCTTCGAGGCCGGACGCTGCTGCAGCCGGCCTCTTCGAGGCCGGAACATGCGGGCTCATAGAGCCCGCCTACAGACGGCCGGAACATGCGGGCTCACAGAGCCCGCCTACAGACGGCCGGAACGTGCGGGCTCACAGAGCCCGCCTACAGACGGCCGGAACATGCGGGCTCATAGAGCCCGCCTACAGACGGCCGGAACGTGCGGGCTCGCAGAGCCCGCCTACAGACGGCCGGAACGTGCGGGCTCGCAGTAGGGAACCGTCTCACGCGGCGCAGAAAAACGGGCGTCACCAAACAGTGGACAGCGCGCAAGTCGCGAGGCTGACCCCGCCGAAGCCCCGCCTTCTGGAAATGGGTCGCGCGAACAGAGCCACCACGTCCGCAAGATTCGCCCTGGGAGCGACGGCTAAACCAACAGCAAAACGTGTGTCGCAGCCAACAGCTTGGATCGGTGAGCAAGAAAAGTTTCATGCCAAGACGCGACCCTAGCTGTCCCTGGCGTCCTCACCCTAGGCGTCTAATGTGGCTTTGTTTACGATGTGTGTAAACAGTAGAATAGAGCCAGATGAGTTGAAGTCTTCTGAAAATGAGGGTGAACTCGATGCATATCAATCGGGACAAGGTCAAGAAACGGTTTCCCGACCGTCCGGGACCAGCTCCCTTAGAATTGGCAGGTCAGTGGGTTGCCTGGAACGAGGATCGCAGTGCGATTGTGGCCCACGGTTCCAAGTTTGACGAGGTTCGCGCTGACGCCATCGCGGCCGGCTGCCAAGACCCGTTAATGCAGCGGGTGTTGGGTACTCCATTCGTGGGCGGAGCATGAGGTTTCCGTACACGTTGAACGTTGTGCCGTCCATTGACACGGGTGATGAGATCGTCCTGTTGCGTCCAGAGGTTCCCCTTCGCATCTACGGTCCGCTCGGTCACGTAGACGTGCTGGCCCTTGTCGATAGCGGGGCTGACAACTCAATATTCCCTCTGGCGATTGCCACGGACCTTGGAATCGAAACGACGCCCGGGAAGGGGCCGGGTGCGACAGCGTTTGGCGGTCAACGAATCGGGTTATCTTTTGGCGACGTCGAAGTTGAATTGAGTCAAGATGGCAACACGATTCGCTGGCGCACTCGTCTTTACTTCGCTGACTTCCCGGATGAGAAAGCGGTCGTCCTCGGGCATGAAGGCTTTTTCTACTTTACCGCGACATTTATTGGTGAAGATTGTGTACTCGACCTAAAACCAAACGACAACCTTCCAGGTGCATAATTCACGCCTGCTTACCCCTTCGCTCGCGACGACTGGGACTTTGTCAACCGTAACCTTTAACCCCCTTCTACCCCGGAAAAAAAGACCTACGGCGAATTTCCGTAAGTCCAGTAGGCCGGAACGTACTGTAGCCGGCCTCTTTGAGGCCGGAACATGCGGGCTCACAGAGCCCGCCTACAGACCATGCTGTAGCCGGCCTCTTTGAGG
>WVZU01000288.1:0-6428 GCA_011772275.1 Planctomycetales bacterium
TTGAGCGACGTGGGGTTGAGCGACGTGGGGTGGGGCGAAGTGGGGTGGGGCGAGGTGGGAAAGCGATGGCCATCGAGACGCGATGTACCGGTTGCGGCGTGATTGTGACGATCGCCGATCAGCATGCCGGCCGACATGCCCGCTGTCCGCAGTGCCATACCCAATATATGGTTCCTCCCACCAGCGATCTGGCGGCGCTGGAGGCCGTGTGCCACTTCTGCGGCGAGCTCCTGCCGCAAACTGGCGTCGCCCCAGAGGCCGAGGAGTTCAAGACGTGCGACGCCTGCCGGCAGAGCATCGAGGAAAATCAGGAGGAAATCGAGAACCAGCAGTTCACTTCCCAGGAAAGTTGGCAAATGCTGCTGCGATGCGGCGGGTTTCTCCTGGGGATCGGCGCCCTCTACGCGCTGTTGCGGATGTTCCTCCGCGTGGGGGGCTGATGATCCGCCTCCCGCGGCCGGGGATGGACCGCCAGCGGCCAGGGCCCTGCACGGCCTGCGATCGACGCTCAGCCGTAACCGCCACCGCCTCGAAGGGCAGGGGGTCTGGCAAGCGTCTGCCAAGCGGTTGGCCTCCAGGCGGCCAGCCAGGCCCACGTGACCTGATTCAAGAAAGTAGAAACCGGAAGAAGACCGCGTAAAAAATCGACCAGGTGGCGTGTACGGGAACCCTCAGCCCGAAAATTTTTTTCCACGCCAGCCCATCGGACGGTTTCCCGCGGCGTTAGCCAAACAGGTTGTCACTTTTTTTGGTCAGCGGGTCCCCCGCAGTCGGCTGGTCAGCGATGCGGGTCAGGGAGCCTGTTCGGCTGCCGTGCTTTTCAGGTCGTCCAGCTGCCGTTGCGCTTCGTCGATGACGGGGGCGGCCCAGGGTCGATCACTGTACATGTCCATGATCGCTTCGCAAATGCCGCGAGCCTGGTCTGGGTGGCTGGCCGCGATCGCGTTGGCATGGTCCAACCGCTGGCGGATCCAGGCCAACTGGCTGGCGGCCCGTTGCTGGATTTTGTCTCGGATCCGCGGCAGTTGTTCGCGGGCGGCTTCGACAAACACGCGGATGTCTTCCTGGCGAGCGACCTGGTAGAGGTGGATCAGCGCCTGGAGGCGAGCTGCGGCCAGGTCGGGGTCGATTTCGGCCAGTTCGATGGCGGCCAGGTATTCGGCGGCGATGGGCGAGTCCGGGTATTGTCGCTGCAGGTTGCGGGCGCGGATCCGGGCAGTCCGGGCCAGGCGCAGCATGTCGATACGATCTTGATATTTTTCGATTTCCGCTGCGCGGGGGTGGTCGGGATAGTGTTTCAGAAAGTTGGCCACCTCGTCCGCCGCGGCCAGCAGCGCCCGGTCGTCCTCCTCGGCGGCGGCCACGATCTGTTGGTACAGCGACTGTGGGGTGGGCGGTTGCATGAACCAGTAGGCCAGCAGGGCGGTGGCCAGCAAGCCGGCGATCAGCAGCCAGGTGGGTCCGGCGACGAGTGGGTTGGGGCTGTGCTGCCGCATTTCGGCAGCCCGGCGTTCTTCTTCCATCGTCGTGAATGTGGTCTGGTGCTGCAGTACGTCGCTTGTCAGCTCAGGGGCGTGTTCTTGTGTTTGGTCCAATTTTTTCGGCAGCACCACTGCGGCCGGTTCGGGTTCTTGCACGCTGGTGGGAGCCGGCTCGTCAGCCGCCGCATCGGCATCGATCGTCATACCCAGCGGCGCGGCATCGGCCGCCGGTTGCCCACCCTCGGGGTGCTGGTCGGTCTTCAGCGTAAACGAGCCTTGGTCGGCTTGATCGGTCGAGTTCATGTGGGGGTCGGATTTTGTTTTCTCCTCCCGCAGCGAGAGGGCCCGTTCCATAGCTTCCAGCCGCCGCGCGACCATCAGGGCGTTGGGAAAGCGATCTCGCGGGTCTTTCTCTAAAAGCTGGCTGATGATCTGTTCCAGTTCTTCGGGCGCATCCGGCGCGTAGCGGCGGACCGGTTCCGGTTGCGAGTAGCGTTGCATCTGCAGCATTTCCAGCATCGATTTGCTGCGAAAAGGTGGCCGTCCGGCCAGGAGGGCGTAGAGAACGCCTCCCAGGCTGTACAGGTCACAGTGATGTGTCACCCGCCGTCCGTCTGCCTGTTCCGGCGCCATGTATTCGGCCGTTCCCAGCACGCCCCCTTCGCTGGTCAACCCCGTGTTGCCGAAGAGGCGCGCGATACCGAAATCGGTCAGTTTGACCACCTCGTCCTTGGACCACAGCAGGTTCGCCGGTTTGATATCGCGATGAATAATGCCGTGATCGTGAGCCAGCTTCAGGGCCCGGCAGACGCCAATACCGATATCCGCGACTTCCCGCCAATCGAATCGCCGACCTTGTCGCAGTTCGTCCTCCAGACTGCAACCATCCACCAGTTCCATGGCGTAATAGACATAGTGATCTTCTTGGCCGTAACCGTAGAGGCGGACGATGTGGGGATGTTTCAGCTGTTTCAGCGAATCGATTTCGGCTTCAAACCGTTCGCGAAAACCTTCGTTGGCGGCCAGCTGCGGAGCCAGCACTTTGATGGCTGCCGGCTGGCCGGAAGCGGTTTCCACCGCGGCGTAGACGGTGCCCATGCCGCCTTGGCCCAGGCATGCGCCAATTTTGTACGGCCCCAACTGTTGGACATCCATAAATCTGATCCTAGCAGTTGCCATGGATTCATGCCACTTATCGTCCCAAAGGGGCGTGGGCATCAGCAACCGCTGAGCGAAGAATAGCCCACGCAAGGATGGCGGCAAGGGTTTTCGTTGCGAACGTATTTTTCACAGCGGCGACGATTCTCCCGAGAGAACTTGGGCCGCAGGTGCGGGTCGGATCCCCGTTCCGCCGTCTCCCCGAACTTCTACACCGGGTGTTCGTCATGGGGCCCCTCCGATCGGACGCGTCTTCCCGGCGGGGCTCGGGGCCACGGGGACGCGGGTGGGGACGGGATGCGCGTCCGGTTGCCCGCGCTGGCCAGCCGGGGATCGTAATCTCCAGGGCGTTTGCCCTGCCGTGGACGGTGGTTGCCGCAGCGGCCTTTGCGAATCGCCTGGTGGAGAAGACGCGGGGAAGACGTGGGGAAGACGTGGGGAAGACAGAGTATACTGAGCTCGGTTGGCTGTGCGGCCCCCTCTGCAAAGATCGGTAGCGACCTCAATGGGTCGTGGCGATTGGCCGAGCGGGGATTGGTGATCAGGGATTTTTTGGCCAGGGGTTTTGTTGGTGCCTGCATACGTTACCTTGCCCCGCGATACGAACCAGGCCTTGGGTATTGGTCGCTATGCAGTCCAGATGTTGGCCGGGGACTTCGATCTGCCGGGCGAACAGGTCGTGGCGCGTCTGGAACAGTTTCATCTGGACAGCGTGGCCTGTGCCGTGTCGGCAATTGCCTGTCGGACCAATGCGCCCTGGGTGCTGCGCAACGAGGCCTTGCAGTACCCGCATGTTGCGGCCGGTGGCGGCCGGGCGACTTGTTTTGGTTCGTCCACCGGGGTGGCGCCGGAGAAGGCCGTGGTGGCCAATTGCTCGGCCGTGCGTGAATGGGACGCCAACGGCACGAACTTCGGATACAACCCCCTCCGGGGTGACACGGCTGGTGAATTCGGGCACAACGATTTTTATCCCGTAGCGATCGCCGCAGCTCAGCTGGCCAGGCTGGACGGGCGGCAGGCGCTGTTGGGCATGTTGGTGATTGACGAACTGCGTGGGCGGCTGGCGGAAGTCTTCAGCCTGAAGGATCACAAGATCGACCATGTCTTGCACGGCGCGATTGCCAGTGCGGCGGCCTATGGCGCCATGTTGGGCGGGACGCCGGCACAGATCGAATCGGCGTTGGGCCTGCTGGTGGCGCATTACATTCCTTTTCGAGCGATCCGGGGCGGGCGGCAGTTGTCCGATTCCAAGGGCGCGGCCGCGGCGCTGGCCGCCGAACTGGCAGTGCTCAGCGTCCGCCGAGCCATGAACGGTTTGCGGGGACCGGCGGATGTTTTTCGCAACCCGCAGGCCGTCTTCTGCCTGTTCCAGCCACCCGGTCGGGATGACTGCAGTCCGTTTGACCTGACCCTGGCCACCGGCGGTGACGACTTTGCCGTGATGGGGATGCACTTCAAGCTGGGACTGTACGAACACCAGTCGGCCGGTGCCATCGACGCGCTACTGCAGTTGTTGACCGACCATCCCCGGCTGCTTGAGGATCCCGATCAGATCGAACGGATGGTCGTCAAGATTTACCAACCGGCCTTCGGTATTATCTGCGATCCGGCCAAACGCGATCCGCGCACTCGTCAAAGCGCCGACCATTCCATGGTCTACATCCTGGCCACGCTGCTGCGGAAAGCGATCCAGCAGAGGACATCAGGCTGGAAAGAGCTGATGTTGATGCCTTCGGATTACGATTCCTTGGCCCTGACGGACGGCCTCACGCGGAAGCTGATGGAGATCATCCAGGTCGAACACGGCGGGCCGGACTACGACGAAAAATATCCCGACGGGATTCCAACCAGCGTGAAAATTATCTGCCGCCAAGGGGACCCGCTTGCCAGCAGCCTGGTGATGTACCCCCCGGGACATGCCCGCAACGCGACCGCCGACCTGGAGGATCTGCTGACCTACAAGTTCCACGCACTGGCCAGGCTGGGCACCGACGACGTCGGCGGCTTGCGGGAACGATTTGAGCGTCTTTCTGAGAAAACAGTCGCTCAGATTGCACAGATCAACAGCTTCCCGATCCGAGGAGTCGCTTGAACGGTCCGGAGCCGGGCCGGGAAGGGGAAAGAGGGGAGGGGGGAACGCCGGCGGTGCCGGTTGGCAAGCCGTCAGCAGCAGGGACGCGGGGGTGGTGGAAACTGGGAGGCTTGCCACAATAGATTTGCCGTCGCGGATTTCCCTGCCCCCAAGATCGTTGGCAACATGTTTGGTCTGCTGAACATCAACAAACCGGCCGGTGTCACGTCGCGGAAGGTTGTCGACCTGGTGCAGGAGGCCGTGGGGACCGATAAGGCCGGTCATGCCGGGACCTTGGACCCGCTGGCCACGGGCGTGATTGTCGTTTGTGTCGGCTCGGCCACCCGGCTGGTCGATTACATCCAACGGATGCGGAAGTATTACCGGGGGACGTTTCGGCTGGGTTGCAGCAGCCCCAGCGACGATACGGAAACCGACGTGACCCGGCGGGACGATCTTCCCATTCCAGACGTCCAGCAGCTAACCGCCGCGCTGCGGCAATGGACCGGGACGATCCAGCAACGGCCCCCCGCTTACTCGGCGGTGAAAGTTGCCGGCCGTCGCGCTTACAAGTTGGCCCGTCAGGGCAAGCCCGTTCAGCTAGCCGCTCGCCAGGTCACAGTCTACCAGCTGGCGCTGGTCCGTTACGACTATCCCGAACTGGTTTTGGACATTTGCTGCAGCGCCGGGACCTACGTCCGCTCGTTGGGCCGTGACCTGGCCGCGTCTTTGGGAACGGCGGCCGTGATGTCCGCCTTGACGCGGACGGCCATCGGCCGATTTCGGCTTGCCGATGCCGTCGCCCTGGAGGACCTGGGCACGCACAACGTTCTGCAGCACATGCTGCCGGCCGATTTGGCGGTAGCCGAACTGCCGCGTACCGAGCTGACCAGCGGCGAGGTTGCCAGAATTGTCAACGGTCGGCGTATCGAACGTGAGGGTTGGGCGGCGGGAGGCGAAGAGGAGATCGCCGCCTTCGATACCAGCGGCCGCCTGCTGGCCATCCTCAAGCCAGGCGCAGCAGGAATACTGGCCCCAATCCGTGTGTTCCCTCCGCCAGCGGCGGGTTGAAATCGGACCATCCCCCAAGGGGGCCGTGGCGGATCATGGCGCAACGGCGCGTGGCCGCCAGCGGTGCCAGGGATCGCGGCAGGGACACCTTGGTGCGTTGGCCCGCTATCGTTCCCAGGCGCCCGCATCTTTGTCCTGATCGCCTTTCCTGTCGGCCCCGCCGGTCAGCTGGCCGGGGTCCGCAGGCCCGGTCGGGTGCCCCGTTTTTGCCCTGGGTGGGTCGGCGAATCGGCACAATCGTCACACCCCCCCGCCGGACCGGCGATTCGCGGTTGCCGCCTGTCCAATTTGCTTTACGCCCGCCTGCCGGGTGCTAAACTTCGTGCGGGGAAAGTGTTCACGGGACCGAGAAAGCATCTCACCTTGAATCGCACTGCCACCGACGTGCGTCTTGTTCCCGCACCGCAATCGTCGACAGCAAGTCGCGATCCCCTGGGGGGCCGTCTGCTGCTGGCGCGTTTGCCGACACCCTTGGAAAATTCCCCATCGTGCAGGGATGCGCTTTTACCGAAACAGGCTGCTGCCAAGTGAGAATTATCCTCAGCATTTTTACCATGACGGCGGAACGGCCACAGCATTCAGCGCACCAGCGGCAAGTTGGTTGCAACCGGGCAACCTTCGCGTTCTTAGAGAACTGCCGCCAGGGG
>WVZU01000288.1:6441-14839 GCA_011772275.1 Planctomycetales bacterium
CCGTCCATGTTCGAAAACCGTAACGCCAAGTTCGATGCCCTCGCCCTCGCCCTGCTGGCAGTGGTCGTGTTCATCGGCCTTGCGCTGATCTCATACGACCGTGCCGATGTGACGCTCAACCAGGGTCAGGGTATCCTGGTCTATCCGGCCCCTGCCCAGACGCAGAACATGTGCGGGTGGGTCGGCGCCTGGCTGTCCGATGGCCTGCTGCGCCTGTTGGGCGTCGGCGCCTACTACGGGCTCGTTTCCTTGTTCGTCCTAGATCTGTTCCTGCTAATGCGGCGACAGGTCAATCAGCGAGTCCTCCGCCTGCTGGGCTGGAGCCTGTCCCTGGTCGGCATCACCACGCTGGCGGCCATGGTCATGCCCCGTTTCCTGCCCACGACCTGGTACGGTCCCGAAATCGGGCCCGGCGGTCTTCTGGGCGCCGCCGGTCGAGGCCTGGTGCTGATGCACTTTGCCACGATCGGCGCTTATGTGCTGTGCGCCAGTTTTGTCCTGGCAGGCCTCTTATTGTGCACCGACTACGTCCTGTTCAAGCTGGGACTGCTGTGCCTGGTCACCCCCTACCGGGTGGTGACCGGTGCGGGCCGTTCACGAGCAAAGCGGGGTGCCAAGCTGTCACGGCAACGCAAAAACAAAGCCTCCGATCTCACTGCCGATTCCGAACAAGACGAGGAAGAAGACGTTGACCAACAGCAGGAACCGGCTGTCCGCATCCTCGGTCGCCGCATGAAACCGAGGCCGGACGTGGAAGACGAAGAGGACGCATGCGAGGACGAGTACGACGAGGACGAAGACGAGGACGAAGATTACGAAGAGGAGGAGGTGGAAGACGAGTACGAAGAGGAAGATGAGGACGAGGAGGAGGAGGAATGGGTCGAGCAACCTCCGCGGGTGATTCGTGCCCGTCAGGGTGGCCGGGGCGTCCGTCGCCGATTGGCGGCCGCCCTGCGTATCAAGCAGCCGCCGGTCGATCACGAGCGTGAAGAGATGATTGCGTCGCTGGAAGCGGCCAGCCACGTGGACGAAGCCAGCAAGTACGAGCTGCCCGATTTGGACCTGCTGCTGGAAGCTGAGCAAATGGAGTACGAGCAGCACGAGAAGGAAGTGCGGCACAAGGCCAAGCTGCTGGAGCGGACGTTCGCCAGCTTTGGCTTCAATGTCCGTGTTGTGGAAATCGAAACCGGCCCCGTGATCGCTCAGTACGAAGTCGAACTCGAATCGGGTCTGCGGCTCTCCAAGATCACCGGCCTGGCCGACGACCTGGCCATCGCCTTGCGGGTCCCCAGCGTGAGGATTGTGGCGCCCATTCCCGGCAAGAATACCGTGGGGATCGAAGTACCCAATACCGAACGCCAGCTGGTCCGTTTGCGGGAAGTGATCGAAGAAGACTCGGCCCGCGCGCGGAAGATGAAAATCCCGGTTTTCCTGGGCAAGGACGTGTCGGGCAACCCGATGACGGTCGATCTGGCCGCCTTGCCACACTTGTTGATTGCCGGACGCACTGGTACCGGCAAAAGCGTCTGCCTGAACTCGATTATCGCATCGATGATCATGACGCGACGGCCGGACGAAGTGAAGATGCTGATGATCGACCCGAAGATGGTCGAGCTAAGCCCGTACAAAAAACTGCCCCACTTGATGCACCCGGTCGTCACCGACATGAAAAAGGCCGAGGCGATCCTGGGTTGGGCGGTGGACAAGATGGAAGAACGCTATGCCCTGCTGGCCCGGGCGGGCGTGCGGCACGTGAGCGTCTATAACCAGCTGGGTGAAGAAGAATTGATCGAGCGGATGGAGCCGGAGAGCGACGATGAGCGTCAGCAAATACCGCTGCATCTGCCCTACATCGTGATTATTGCCGACGAGATGGCAGACCTCATGATGACCGCGGCGAAAGAGGTGGAAGGACACATCATCCGCCTGGCACAAAAGAGCCGCGCGGTGGGGATCCACCTGGTACTGGCCACTCAGAAGCCAACCGTCGACGTCATTACCGGCTTGATCAAATCGAACCTGCCAGCGCGGATCGCCTTCCAGGTCGCCAGCCGTACCGACAGCCGCGTCGTCCTGGATGAAATGGGTGCCGATAAACTGCTGGGCAACGGCGACATGCTCTTCCTCTGGCCCGGCACCAGCTCGCTGCTCCGCGGTCAAGGCACCTTCCTCTCCGATGACGAGATCAGCGGTATCGTCTCGGCCGTCGCTACCGACGAACCGCAGTTTGTCAGGGAACTGGTCCACCTGAAACCGGCCGATAGCGGCGATGGCAAGAACGGTTTCAAGGACCGTGACGAGCTGTACGAGTCGGCGATCGACACGGTCGTCCGCGAAGGCCGTGGCAGTGTTTCCCTGCTGCAACGCACCCTGGGCATCGGCTATGGTCGGGCCGCACGGCTGATCGACTACATGGCCGAAGACGGTTTCGTCGGTGCCTACAACGGTTCCCAGGCCCGCGAAGTCATGCTGACGCCCGAACAATGGGCCACCCTCTCCAGCCAAGTAACAGAAGGTGACGCTTCCTTGCCCCCGCGGCGACGTAACAAAATCACCCTCGCCTCGGACAACACGGAATGGGAAGACGAACCGGAAAAAGTCGAAAAAGAATTCGCTCAATTCCAGGACGACGAAAATACCCCCAACCCATACCCGGCCGGCGAAGAGGACGAGTACGAAGAGGACGAGTACGAAGAGGACGAATACGAAGAGGACGACGAGGACGAGTACGAAGAGGACGAATACGACTCGGAGGAAGAGGACTACGAGGAGGAGGACGAGTACCAGGCGCGGCGTGCCTGAGTGGTTGTCAGCCTGAGGTCCGTTTCGATCGGCGGCCGTGCTGGTCTGCTTCACATCTCCCAGGGCCGGGATCTACGCGACGGGGCCGGGGTTCTGCAGGAAACGTTGGGTCGGCCGCGAGTCCTTGGTCGCCCCAACAATGGCAAACCGCTCATCTGGCAGTTAAAAAAGCCGGCACCTGAGGCGGGCGTGGCGGATCGGCTTCCCAGCAAATTTGTGCCAGGGTCATCTGGCCGGCCCCCGGCGCGGTATGGGCTTGCCTGCCTGCCGGCCCCGACTTGTTGACACTCTGCGCCCGCAGGAGTACGTTTCAGTATTGCAAGAGCTGGATCCATGCGATGAAATACGCCTCGGCCATCATCTGCCGCTCGACACGCTCGGCTGCCACCGCCCTTGGGCCCGTCCCAGCCGGCAGGTTCTGTGGCGGGATCACGGGTCGGATTGGTGAGCAGCCGCGGCCTTAGGGTTTTTCGAACGTTCCGAGACGAAAAACAGCGAACCCTGAGGCCCCGCAAGGGAACTCAGGGTTTTTTTTAAAGAGGTTTGCCGTGTGGCACGTAAAGTTTCGGGATCGCGATTTGGGGTTGGCACGGCGGCGGTTTCGATCGCAGTCACCGGACGGCGAGAAGACCTCCTGATGCCTCCTCCCACCCTGCCGCACCGCATTATTTCCCGGACCGCCAAGATACGCTCAGTTTTGCCCGCTGCCTGCCGAGCCAAAAAATAACGCTGTAAAACAGTGACGCTGGACGCCCGATACCGGATATCCAAGACCTGACACCCGATTCCCGCCATGAGACGCATCGAGATTTACGACACGACACTGCGGGACGGTTCGCAGGGGGAAGGCGTCAACTTTTCGCTGTACGACAAACTGTTGATCGCTCAGCAGCTGGACAATATCGGCGTCGACTATGTCGAGGGTGGTTACCCGTTGTCGAATGAGAAGGACGAGCATTTTTTTCAGCGGGCAGAGAAGCTGGAATTGAAGCATACGCGGATCTGCGCCTTCGGAATGACTCGTCGTCGTGGCGTCACGGCCGAGGAAGATCCCGGCATGCGGGCCTTGATCAATTCGCAGGCGGCGGCGGTCACCGTGGTCGGCAAGACGTCCGACTTCCATGTGGCGGAGGTACTGCGGGTCAGTGCCGAGGAAAACCTGGCCATGATTGCCGAGAGTGTGGCTTGTTTGCGGGCGGCCGGGCGAGAAGTGATGTACGATGCGGAACATTTTTTCGACGGGTGGAAGTCGAATGCCGCTTACGCAGAACGCACGATCCGCGCGGCGGGCGAGGCTGGGGCTCGGATGGTGGTACTCTGTGATACCAACGGCGGTAGCATGCCCGAAGAGATCGCCGAGCTGACACGGGCCGCGCTTGGCGTACTGGAGCCACTCGGTGTGGCGGTCGGTATCCACTGCCACAACGACTGCGAATTGGCCGTGGCCAATTCCCTGGCTGCCGTCGACGCCGGCGCTTCCCAGGTCCAGGGCACGATCAACGGCTTTGGGGAACGATGCGGAAACGCCAATCTGATCTCGGTGATCGCCAACCTGGCAATCAAGAAGGAGGGTTACCAGGTCTTGCAGGGCCACGGTGTCGAACACCTGACAGAACTGTCGCGGTTTGTCTACGAAACGGCCAACATGCACTTTGTGCCCGGCCAGCCGTTCGTCGGCCCCAGCGCGTTCGCCCACAAAGGGGGGATGCACGTGCACGCGGTGAGTCGAGCGGCGGCAAGCTACGAGCATATTTCGCCGGAGATGGTCGGCAACGAGCGGCGGATCCTGGTCAGTGAACTCTCCGGACGGTCGAATATCATCGCGCTGACCACCAAGCACGATATCCAGGACGACCGCGCATTGATGGACAAGATCCTCAGCCATGTGGTCGATCTGGAGAACCGCGGCTACCAATTCGAGGCCGCCGAAGCCTCCTTTGACCTGCTGGTCAAACGCTGCGCCAACACGTTCACGCCGCATTTCGACCTGATCAAGTACCATGTGAATGTGGAGACCGACAAGGAGGGGCAGCTGATTACCGAAGCCACCGTGAAGATCCGGATTGGCGAACAGGTCCGCCACGAAGTCGCCGAGGGCGATGGCCCCGTCAACGCCCTGGATGCCGCTCTGCGAAAAGCCCTCAACGGCACCTTTCCCAACTTGGAAAAAATGCATCTGGTCGACTATAAAGTTCGCGTGATCAATTCCGAGGCCGCCACCGCCGCCGCCGTCCGCGTGATTATCGAAAGTACCGATGAACAGGACGTGTGGGGTACCGTCGGCGTCAGCGAGAACATCATCCAAGCCAGTTGGATCGCCCTGGTCGACAGTATCGAATACAAAATCTGCAAGGATGAACAGGCAGGAGAGAGTGCTCCCTGATCCGCAGCCGGCAATCGCCGGCGATCACCAAGCGCGGATCTCGAAATTTCGACCACGCATCTCTGGCCACCGACCATCGCCTTATGGATCTCCCCAAACAGTACGACCATCAAGCGGCTGAGCAGCGTTGGTACCCTTTTTGGGAAGAGCGGGGCTATTTCCACAGCCAGCCGGATGCCCAGCGACAGCCATTCAGCATCGTAATCCCCCCGCCAAATGTGACCGGCGCCCTCCACCTGGGCCACGCCCTAAACAACACCCTGCAGGATATCGTGATTCGCTTCCGGCGAATGCAGGGCTTCAACGTGTTGTGGATGCCCGGTACCGATCATGCCGGCATCGCGACGCAGGCGGTTGTCGAGCGGCGGTTGTTGGAAGAAGAAGGAAAAACGCGTCACGATCTCGGTCGCCAGGCCCTCGTCCAACGCATCTGGGCCTGGAAAGATCAGTACGAAGCCCGGATTCTGGGCCAACTCAAAAAAATGGGCTGCAGCTGCGACTGGCAGCGAACCCGTTTTACGCTGGACGAGATCTGCGCCCGTGCCGTCCGCCAGACCTTTTTCGACCTCTTTCGCCACGACCTGATCTATCGCGGCAAACGGCTGGTCAACTGGGATACCCACCTGCAGACCGCGGTCAGCGACGATGAGGTGTTCCACGAAGAAGTCGATGGCCACTTCTGGCATTTCCAATACCCTGTGCTCGATCCGCAGCCGGGTGAACCGGAATTCGTGTCGATCGCCACCACGCGGCCCGAAACCATGCTGGGCGACACGGCCGTGGCCGTGCACCCCGACCCGGCCGCCGCCCTGGACCAGCTGGCGAAGGAACTTCAGGAAAAGCTGGCCGCCGCGCCAGAGAAAGAGAAACCGGACATCGAGGCTCAACTGGAAAACGTCCGCCAGCGGCAGACAACCCACTTGCCCCGCCTCCTGCAGTTGCGCGACATGGCCCGCGACGGCCGCCAGCTTCTGCTGCCGCTAATCGAACGCGAGATCCCCCTAATCGCCGACGAGTGGGCCAAGCCCGAACTGGGCAGCGGCTGCGTCAAGATCACCCCGGCCCACGACCCGAACGACTACGACGTCGGTATTCGCCAGGATCTGCCGATGGTCAACATCCTGAACCCCGATGGCACGCTGAACGCCAACGCCGGCGCGTACCAGGGTGATGCCATCCAGAAGGCTCGCCGACGCGTCGTGGCCGATCTGGAAAAGCGAGGCCTGGTTGAGCGAATCGAGGAACGCAAGATCGATCTGGCCCACTCGGACCGATCCAAGACGCCCATCGAACCTTTTTTAGCCGACCAGTGGTTCGTCAAGATGGACCAGCTGGCGCAATCGGCCATGGATGCGGTTCGCGATGGCCGAGTGCAGATCATCCCGCCGCGCTACGGCAAGTCGTACCTCGATTGGCTGGGCGAAAAGCGCGATTGGTGCATCAGCCGCAACCTCTGGTGGGGACATCGGATTCCCATTTGGAGCGCCACCCGCTCGGCCGAGGAGGAAACGTGGCTGAGCGACAACATGGCCCAAAACCGAGGGGTGGCCGTGCGGTTGCTGGAGGGTACGGAGGACCAGACCGCACGAATCCTTGTCTGCATCGCACCAGGTGGCGAAGAAATTGAACAACAGCTTCAGCAGCGGGGATTCGTGCAGGAAGAAGAGGTCCTCGACACATGGTTCAGCAGCGCGCTGTGGCCACATTCCACGCTGGGCTGGCCCGACAAGACGCCCGAGCTGGACTATTACTATCCCACCAGCGTCCTGATCACCAGCCGGGACATCATCACCCTGTGGGTAGCCCGCATGGTTTTGACCGGGCTGTACAACGTCGGCGACATTCCGTTCCAGCAGGTGTACATCCACCCGAAAATTCTGGACGGGTATGGCGAAACGATGTCCAAATCGAAAGGAAACGGTGTCGATCCTCTGGATGTCGTCGACAAGTTTGGCGCGGATCCCTTGCGGTTTGGTTTGGCCTATATGACGACGGAGACGCAAGACGTACGGATGCCAGTCGAGTTTGAATGCCCGCATTGCCAGACGTTGATCGAGCAGACCAAGAAAAATCGCCTGCTGCCGGTGATCCAGTGCAAGAAATGCGGCAAATCTTTCTCGACCCAGTGGGCCACCAGCGACGAGGACCAGGCGCGGCCCCGCGGGGCCGTTGTCAGCGAACGTTTTGAGCTGGGCCGAAATTTCAGCAACAAACTCTGGAACGCGTCGCGATTTGTGCTGATGAACCTTGCCGATTACCAGTCCATCGCAATCAGCGACGATCAGTTGCAACTGGAGGACCGCTGGATCCTCAGCCGCCTGGCCACGGTCACCGCCACGGTTTCCGAGGCCCTGGAACATTACCGCTATGCCGAAGCGGCCCGCACGCTGTACGATTTTGCCTGGGATGAATTTTGCAGCTTTTACGTGGAAATGGTCAAATCGCGGTTCGGCGATCGGCAGCAGGGCCCGGTCGCCCAGGCAGTGCTGGTTCACACGCTGGATACGCTGTTGCGACTGCTGCACCCCATGATCCCCTTCCTGACCGAAGATGTCTGGCAGCGGTTGGGCAAGGTCGCTCAGCAACGTGGTATCCCCACACCGATCCCCGCGGCCGAAAGCATCATGGTCGCCCCCTGGCCCACGGCCGATCTGGGGCGGCAAGACCAGCAGATCGAAGCCCGTTTCGCGCGGTTCCAGGCCGCCCTGGGCGGCATTCGTGAGATTCGCAGTCGCCAGAACGTGCCGCCCAAAAAGGAAGTCCATTTTGCCGTCCGCTGCGACCAGGAGACGGCCGACCTGCTGCGGCCGATGCAGCCCTACTTCCAGGCGATGGCCACCGCCACCGCCACCGCCTGGGGCCCGCAGACCGAAGCTCCCCAACTCTCCAGCCACGCCAGCCTGGCCGGCATGGAAATCTTTGTCGACCTGGCCGACCTGATCGACATCCACGCCGAGATTGCTCGTAACGAAAAAGAACGGACCCGACTGCAAGGCATGATCAACGGCAAGGAAAAAAAGCTGGCCAACCATAAGTTCGTCGACCGAGCTCCGGCCGACGTGGTCGATCGCGAGCGCGATTCGCTAAACCAGCTGCGCCAGCAGCTGACCTCGCTGGACGCCACCCTGGCCAACCTCCGTTCCCGCTCGTAGGGCTGCCTGGCCAGTGAAATTCGGGACGCCTCACGGGGGTCGGGAGTCTTTTTCGCCGCTG
>WVZU01000207.1:0-3348 GCA_011772275.1 Planctomycetales bacterium
TGGCCGGGCTGACCTCCCGCTGGTGGCAGCAGCAGGCCGGCCGACTGCAGTCGGCCGGCCGTGAGGGCCTTCGCCTGTCGGCGGTCACCTTGGCCGGCCTGATCTTTCTGCAACTGGTCATCGGCGCGCACCTGCGGCACCTCCCGGTCGGGGCGACGGCCGGCGGGTTCAAGACGGCTGTCTTCTTTCACCTCCTCCTGGCCGCGGTCATCTTGGGCTATGCCCTCCTGGTCGTGTGGCGAACGCTCCGCCTGCCGGGCGGGCAGCTGCGCGGGCCGGCCATTTTGTTGAACCTGTTGGTGCTGGCCCAAATCGGGCTCGGCGCAGCCACCTGGGTGCTCAAGTACTCCTGGCCAGCCGGGATCCTGGCCGACCACGGGGTCGTGGCCGGCTGGACGAACACCGCCGGCGGCGGCGCCCAGTCGGTGATCGTTACCGGCCATGTCGCCATCGGCTCGTTGCTGCTGGGCCTGGCCGTCCAGCTGTCGCTCCGCGCCTGGCGGCTCACCTCCCAACCCGGCCTGCCCCGGCTGGCCGCCGCCAAGAGTCTTTGGGGAGGTGTCGGATGAGCACATCGGCTGCCCTGTACGAAGTCGCCCCGGTCAGCTGGTTGCTGCGGGGGTGGGCGCTGGTCGAACTGAGCAAACCGAAGATCGCCCTGCTGGAACTGATGACGGTCGCGGTGGCCGCCTGTATTGCCTCGTCGGGATTGCCGGCCGATGGCTGGCTGCTGCTGCATGCCCTGGGCGGTACCGCTCTGGTGGCATCCAGTGCCAGTGCGTTGAACCAGTGGCTGGAGCGGGACACGGACGGGCGGATGGCGCGGACCGCGCGGCGGCCCTTACCCGCCGGTCGCTTGACCGACTGGGAAGTGCTGGCTTTCGCCGCGGCCACCGTCCTGGGCGGGACCGCCTACCTCGCCCTGGCGGTCAACCTGCTGACCGCGGGCCTCGGTCTGTTGACCTGGACGCTGTACGTCTGGATTTACACGCCACTGAAAACGCGCACCACGCTCAACACGCTGGTCGGCGCCGTGGCCGGAGCGGGTCCGGTCCTGATGGGCTGGACGGCCGCTCAGCCAGAGACCACCACCCGCGAAGCCGGGCTGATGGCCGCCACCCTGTTTTGTATTGTCTTCCTCTGGCAGTTCCCCCACTTCATGGCCATCGCCTGGCTGTACCGCCGCCAGTACGCCGCGGCCGGGGCCAGGATGATGACGGTGGTGGAACCGACCGGTCGGATCGCCGGGGTTCAGGCGGTACTGGCCGCCGCCCTGCTGGTTCCCGTCAGTCTCTACCCGTCGGTGCTGATGAAGACCGGACCGCTCTACGTGGCCCTGGTCCTGGCCCTCTCGCTGGCCCAACTTGGCACCGCAGTGCGGTTCCTGGCCCGGCCCGACGACCCGGCCGCTCGACGCCTGCTGCGGATGTCGTTAATTTACCTGCCTGCCCAGTTTGGTTTGCTCCTACTGACCCCCTTTGTATTTCCCTGGCTCTAACACTGCCTTTCCGAGGCAAACCCCCATGTCGGAAGAACATCACGGCCACCTTCAGCTGCAGTATCATCCCGCCTTGCCGATGTCCAACGGCAAGACCTTCATGTGGCTGTTCCTCTCGACCGAAATCATGTTTTTCGCCGCCCTGATCGGTACCTACATCGTGCTCCGATTCGGCGCCCCAGCCTGGCCCACGCCCCACGAGGTTCACCTCAGCGAACCGATCGGCGCGGTCAATACGTTCATCCTCATCCTCTCCAGTGTCACGATTGTGTTGAGCCTGGAGGGGGCGCGAGCGAATCGAGCGGGTTTAGCCAAACTTTTCCTGCTGGCCACGCTTGTGTTGGGAAGTATCTTTTTGTTAATCAAGGCGTATGAATACCAGGCCAAGTTCTCGCACGGCATCTACCCACGCAAACCGCGAAGCTTGATCTACGAGCGGCCCACGCTGGCTTACGCGTCGGACGTGCGGCAACGACTGACACAGATCACGGCCAACCTCACCGCGAAAGATACGCGGAGCGCCGCCGAGCAGGAACAACTGGAAGTGGCGACGATCCTCCTGGCCCACGCCGCAGAGGTCGAAAGGCTGGCGGCCAAGTCGGAAGACAACCCCGCTGGGATCCTGGCGTTGAACCAGCTGGCCGAAATGATCGCGCCCGCAGGACACGGGGCGGCCAGCAGCCACGCGGGAGGTGGCCACCACTCAAGCCAAGAGGCCGCGGGCGAAGGGGCCGCCGGCGGAGAGGCCGCGGGCGAAGAGGCCCCGGGCGAAACAGGGGGGCTGGACCAGCTGCTGCAGGGTGCGGACCAGGGACTGAACGACAAATACCACTGGCTCAAACTGCCGATCGTCATCCCAGGTGGCAACATGTGGGCCAGCACCTATTTTTTGCTGACCGGCTTTCACGCCCTGCACGTCCTGGTGGGGCTGATCGCGTTCGCCATCATGCTGAGCATGCAGCTGGACATCCGCCGCGCGCCCCATATCGAAAACATCGGTCTGTATTGGCACTTTGTCGACCTGGTCTGGATCTTTCTGTTTCCCCTGTTGTATTTGTTCTAGCCAGGCGGTTTCAAGTTTCTAACGAGGTGAGCAGCAGATGGCGCATTCTTCCGAGGCAACGGTTGGCCACGGGGACACCCCGCACGAACATCATCAACACGGCAGCATTGGCACCTACATGGCCGTCTTTGTCGCCCTCTGCGTGCTGACCGGTGCCTCGTTCTTTACCTACTCGCCACTCTGGCCCTTCAGCGATCATGTCGCCTGGGCGTTCATGATGGCCGTTTCCTGCACCAAGGCCATGCTGGTCATCCTGTTTTTCATGCACCTGAAATACGAAGCCAACTGGAAATACGTCTTGACCGTCCCCGCCACGTTCATGTCGATCTTCCTCGTCCTGATGCTGGTCCCGGACGTCGGACTGCGAATGCGACGCGCCTCGGAGGAACGCTTGCGTTACATGGCGGTGCCGCAGGTGACGGACACCCCGGCCGGCCAGCAGGCGGCCCCCCATCCGGACGGCCATTAGGTGGCAGGAAAAGCCGCGGCAGGTGCTAAGCCGTTTTCACCAATGGGCAATGCGTGCCGGGTGGGGTCCAAAGCGGCCGTGCTCGGTTTGGATCCCCTCCGGCTCGTGCAATCGATTGCAGGTCAGTATGTGGCTTCGATGCTTGGAGAACAATTCTCCCCATCGCGTGAAACATCTGCCGACCGATTGCCTTGAATTATGGCAAACCCCTTGTACCCAATCATTGTCGAACCATGGTCCCCATGGCTCCTTTCCACGCAGACCCTTTTTCCCCCATCATGGCAGCCCCATGGTTCCAATTGCTGAGCCAGGTCAGGT
>WVZU01000207.1:3463-3539 GCA_011772275.1 Planctomycetales bacterium
CGCGGAACTCCAACCGATGACCACCGAAGCCGCCCTTGCCGTATCGGGACTTTCCTACCATTACGGTTCACGCCCG
>WVZU01000207.1:3580-9049 GCA_011772275.1 Planctomycetales bacterium
GTCGGTCCCAACGGGGGGGGCAAAACGACGCTGTTTCGCATCCTTTCCACACTGGTCCGGCCACAACACGGTGAGGCGTCGATATTCGGTTGCGACCTGCGGCGCCAGGTCACCCAGATCCGTGGCCTGATTGGGGTCGTCTTTCAGGCTCCCAGCCTGGACAACAAGCTGACCGTTGCCGAGAACCTGCGTCACCAGGGGCATCTGTACGGCCTGACGGCCCGCGCGGCCGCCCCTCGCGAAACCCAGCTNNACCCAGCTGCTGGAACAACTGGGCCTGACCGCGCGACGTGGCGACATGGCCCAGCAGCTGTCCGGCGGGCTCCGCCGGCGGGTAGAGCTGGCCAAGGGGATGTTGCACAAGCCCCGTCTCCTGCTGCTGGATGAACCCAGCACGGGATTGGACCCCGGTGCGCGGAACGACCTGTGGCACTACCTGGAGACTTTGCGGCGCGAGGAAGGGGTGACGGTCGTGCTGACCACGCACTTGCTGGACGAAGCAGAAAAGGCGGACCGCATTGCGATCCTCCACGAGGGCTCGCTGGTCGCCCTCGATACGCCCGACGCCTTGCGGGCCACCGTCGGCGGCGATGCGATCACGATCGTGTGTCAAGCTGCCGATCGGCTGGCCGCAGAAATTCGCGCTCGTTTTGGTTGTCAGACAAGCATCGTCGACGGAAAAGTACGATTGGAACAGCCCGACGGCCACCACTGGATCGCTCGACTCGTCGAAGCCTTTCCCGGGCAGATCGATTCAGTCACCTACGCTCGCCCCAGTCTGGAAGACGTGTTCATCGACCGCACCGGACATCGCTTCCGACAGGAATTGGCAGCAAATAAAGCATGAAGAGACCCCACTGGCTCCATTTTATCTGCCCTGTCACGATCAGCAGTTGTTGTTTCTGCAGGTGTACCTTTTTGGGGATTTCGTCGTGAGGCATTTCCTGGCCCGATTTCGACATCGATCCGGACTGCATAGGCTCGTTGGCCATGGGTATCGCTTGCCATGAATAAGACCCCCCTTCCTTCCGTATCCCCCTGGCTGGGTGTAGGGAGCCTCTGCTGGCGCGAGCTGGTCCGATTTTTCCGGCAGCGGAATCGCGTGATTGGTGCCTTGGGACAACCGTTGTTGTTCTGGTTGATGTTTGGCTTTGGATTCGGATCGACCTTTCGCCTGCCGGGGGCCGGCGAGGGGGTCGATTTTCTGGAATACTTTTTCCCAGGCATTCTGGCCATGATCCTTTTGTTTACGGCGATTTTCACGACGATTTCGATTATCGAGGACCGCCGCGAAGGCTTTTTGCAATCGGTGCTGGTCGCGCCCCTACNNTTTTTGCAATCGGTGCTGGTCGCCCCCCTACCCCGTTGGGCCATGGTCCTGGGCAAGGTGGTCGGCGGCAGCCTGATTGCCGTGCTGCAAGCCCTCCTGTTCCTCTTGCTGGGCCTGACCCTGGACCTGCCCTTTTCGCTGCCGCAGCTGGTGGCCGTGACCGCCTTCATGATGCTGGTAGCCGTCGGCCTCACCTCACTGGGATTCCTCTTCGCCTGGCAGCTCGATTCGTCGCAGGGCTACCACGCGATCATGAGCACCGTGCTGTTTCCCATGTGGCTGTTGTCCGGTTCGTTTTTTCCAGCCGGTGACAACTGGTTAGGCTGGTTGATCCGCATCAATCCGCTGACCTACGCCGTGGCGGGCCTGCGGCACTTGCTGTACTGGCAGCCGGACGCCGACGGGGCAGCTGCCGCCGTTAAGGGCCTGCCCCCTTTTGCGGTTTGTCTTCTGGTCAGCGTGGGGTTCACCCTGGCCTGCTACTATCTGGCGTGGCGATCCGCGCTGCGTACTACCAAGGGAGATTTGTTGTCATGAGCGTGGCAGTCAAAGTCTGGATCAGCCTCCTCCTAGCCGCCCTGGCCGCCCTGACCTTGGTGACCCTGGTCCGAATCACCGCGGACCCCCGTCTGCGTCCCGTCGGTACACCAGAGGCGACCACGGTCCAGCCACCGCTGGAGGTGGGCCGGCAGCCGCTGGACCTGACATCCTTTCAGATGACCCGCCGTAACGGCCAGAGCTTTTCTTTTGCAGAACTGCAGGGAAAGGTCTGGGTGGCCAGTTTCTTCTTTTCCACCTGTCCCCACGAATGCATGCACCTGAACCAGTCGCTCGCCGCTCTGCAACGCGACGAGACCTTTGACGGCGTCCGTTTTCTGAGCATCACCGTCGATCCGGTCACCGATACGCCGGAAGTGCTGGACGATTACGCGAAACTGTTTAACGCTGATGCCGACCGCTGGCTGTTCCTCAACGGACAGATCGCCGAGGTGATGCGGTTCGGCAAAAGCGTCGGGGTGTCCAGCGGCTTCAAGAGCCACACGCGACGCCTGGCCCTGGTGGACAAAACAGGCCGGGTCCGCGGCCACTTCATGTACAACGAGGCGGCGGCGATGAAGGAGATGAGCGAACTGGCCGCTCAACTGGTCGCCGAACCGTCGCCCCCTCCGCCCCAGACGTGACAGTCCGTTTTCGAGTTTTCGAGATGCCAAGCAGCGTGGCGAAAGTCGCCAAAACGTTCGCCACCGGGAACCACAAACGAACACTGCCCAAACCCGCGACGCGGGCGGCGATTTGCAAGTCAACCGTTGCCGAGACAAGATCCCGGGACCCGAAACGGGGGTCCCGCTCCCGGCGCCTGAGCCATGAATCTTTCCGATATCAATTTTCCGCTGCTCAACGCCAGCCTCAACCTGGCCGCCACCCTCCTGCTGGTCAGCGGCCTGGTATTGATCAAACGGGGCCGCGAAGGGGCACACAAGCGAGTCATGATTGGTGCCTTTGCAGTATCCGTCCTGTTCCTGCTCTCCTACCTGGCCTACCACGTCTGGCCGGTCGGCGCGGCGGCGACACCCTTTGCCGGCCAAGGCCCGATCCGCCTGGTGTATTACACCATCTTGATCACCCACATCGTGCTGGCCATGGCCGTGCCGGTCCTGGCCGTGGTCACCATCTGGCTGGGGTTGAGCGATCGCCGAACGGCTCATCGGCGCTGGGCACGGTGGACATTTCCCATCTGGCTTTACGTTTCCATCACGGGCGTGTTAATCTATTTATTGCTGTACCAGCTGTACGCTCAACCAACCGACCTGGCGAACCATCAACCACATGGCTCGCAGCCAACGTGTGCCGCCTGCCGACCGACCGAACTTTGGGCGTCCCTTGGACAGCACCTGCCAGGAAAAAACCATGTGCCTCAGTAAACGCATCGCCCTCTTCCTCGCGACCTTCTTCGTCCTGTCGCTGCTGGTGACCGTGGCCGAGGCCTGCCCCGGCTGCAAAGAGGCCATCGCCGAAAATGACCTGCAGGGCCAGCGGGTAGCGCGGGGGTATTTCTGGAGCATCTTGTTCATGATGAGCATGCCGTTCGCGATCCTGGGCACTTTCGGCACGTATTTCTACGTCGAGGTCCGCCGCGCTCGGCGCGACCAGCAGCAGCTGGAACGGCAGGAGACGGTGCCGAAGCACGAAAAATCGTAAAGCGGGCTCTTCCAGCAATCGGGCAGTCATGGTCCCACGCCAGTTGGCTTTTGCCAGGGTCATGCCAAACCTGCGGGGGGGACCGGCCGCAAGGGACACCTTCCCTCGATAGTGGACGGGCTGTCCGTCCAGATTCTTAAAGGGTGGGCCATCGATCGCCTGGCAGCGGTGCGGACACAGCGCCCTTTTCTTTTTTCTTTGCCAGCCGGCTCATTGTGAGCCGTCGGGGGGCTTGTTACACTTGGGCGATGCGCCGGCAGGGGCATACCGTCGGCGCCCACCGGCTGTCCCCTCGCTTTTTTTGCCCTGATGATCCACACTTCCCCTTCTCGTCCACCGGATGCCGACGCCGTCGCCGGCGGACCCGGTCCCTCGGTCACCCAACTGCAAGCGACCGTTGCGGAGGCGTTTTCAAAACGCTTTGGGCAGCCCGCCCGCTGGTTTGTGGCGGCACCTGGCCGCGTCAACCTGATCGGCGAACATACCGACTACAACGACGGGTTCGTCCTGCCGATGGCCATCGAGCGGTACGTCGTGATGGCCGCGGCCTTGCGGGCTGAAGTGCCCCCCGCCCCGCCGACGGCTCGTTTTTACAGCGCGGAGTTCGACGAGATGACTGAGTTCGGCCTTGAGCAGGGATCCAGGCCTTCCGCATCAACGTCCTGGTCCAATTATGTCCAAGGGGTGGTGGCCGGCTTCGCCGCGGAAGCCATCGTGCCGCCATCTTTTGACGCCGCCGTGCTCTCGACCGTACCCGTCGGCGGCGGGCTGTCCAGCAGCGCGGCGCTGGAAGTGGCCACCGCCACGCTGCTGGAGGCCGTCACCGGGCACCAACTGCCTGCGAACCGGAAAGCGCTGCTGTGCCAAAAGGCTGAGCACGAGTATGCGGGGGTGCCTTGCGGCATCATGGACCAGTTTAGCAGCGTCTTCGGTCGAGAGAACGCCTTAATGTTGCTGGATTGTCGCAGCCAGGAAATGGAATACGTGCCGCTGGCTTCTGAGGAAGTGACCGTGTTGATCACCAACAGCAATGTCAGCCACCAGCTGGATGACGGCGCCTACGCCCAGCGGCGGGCGCAGTGCCACACGGCAGCCGCGGCTCTGAGAGTGGGGTCGCTGCGGGAGGCCACGCTGCAGCAGCTGAACGCCCAACGCAGCCAGCTGGAAGAACATTGCTATCGCCGGGCCCGCCACGTCATTGCGGAAATCGCGCGTACGACGCAGGCCGCCGCCGCCATTGCCGCCCAAGACTGGAAGACGACCGGCCAGCTGATGTACGAAAGTCACGCTTCGCTGCGGGACGATTTTGAGGTCAGCTGTCCTGAATTGGACATCCTGGTCGAACTGGCCCAAGAGATCGGTGTCGAAGGGGGTGTCTATGGTTCCCGAATGACCGGGGGAGGCTTTGGCGGATGCACCGTCAGTTTGACGCGCACGGCCGACGTGGAGGATATCCGACAAGCTTTGCTGGCCCGATATGAAGCCAGGACGGGCATCAGGCCACACGGTTTCGCCAGCCGTCCGGCGCGCGGGGCGTTTGTGATGCAACCTTAGAGCGATCCATTTGCAGGTAGGAATTATGGATACGACTGCCATCTTTTCGTTTTTGTTTTTCACATCCCTGGTCGGCGTGGTGACGTGGTGGATCACGCACAAGGACGATCACGACACCAGCAAAGGATACTTTCTGGCGGGAAGATCTCTGACGTTTCCCTTGATCGCGGGATCGTTGCTGTTGACCAATCTTTCCACTGAGCAAATGGTGGGGCTCAACGGGTCTGCATTTACCGACGGCCTGTGCGTGATGGTCTGGGAAGTGGTCGCCGTCGTGGCCCTGGTCTTCATGGCCTGGTTCTTTTTGCCGCGCTTTCTCAAGAGCGGCGTGGCGACCGTGCCAGAGTATCTGGAGATACGCTTTGACCATCAGACGCAAGTCATTA
>WVZU01000207.1:9093-9830 GCA_011772275.1 Planctomycetales bacterium
CGTCGAGTCGATGCTGCCCGATCTGCCGGAAGGTTTCGCCATGAATCGAGAAATATTCGCACTTTGGTTGATCGTCTGGATGGTCGGCATCATCGGCTCGATCTACGCTTTGTTTGGAGGTTTGCGAACGGTTGCCGTCTCCGACACCCTCAATGGGATCGGATTGCTGGTTGGCGGATTCATGATCACCGGTTATGCACTCTCTCAAATTGGTGCAGGCGACGGCATGTCCGCTGGGGCAACGCTCTTGGTGGAGCAACAGAAAGAACGACTCAATTCTATCGGTGGCAAAGACTCGTCGGTTCCTTTCGGCACGATTTTCACCGGTATCTTCTTGTTGAACCTGTTTTACTGGACGACAAACCAACAAATCATCCAGCGAACGTTCGGGGCCCGCAGCCTGGCGGAAGGACAGAAGGGGGTTTTATTGACCGGACTGCTGAAGTTGCTGGGACCGCTTTATCTGGTCATCCCCGGAATGTTGGCGTTCGGCCTGTTTGGCCTGATCAACCTCGATGGTGTCCTGACGCCCATCAAAGACGTCACGACCGACAGCATTGCCATGGTCGCGAGGGTTGACGGCAAGGAAGTAATTCTTCATGGCGACGAAGCGGAAGTGATACTCGGCACGAGCAAACCGGACGCGGTGACATACCAGCGCGGTGATTTAGCGGAACACGGCGAGAAAGAATATGAAATTGTGGAGATTCTTGGGCCGGGGGTTGTGATCACCGAGA
>WVZU01000153.1 GCA_011772275.1 Planctomycetales bacterium
GCCGTGAGGTTGGCCGGCGGAGGGCCCGCATGTGTCGAGCCACCATCCTGTGGCGCGAGGATGGTTTCTGGTTGGACGAGCAATTGGGGACAATTGCTCTACACTCTCCGCGGCGAACGGTGTCGAGCAGGGGGTCGTCTTCCTTTATCAGGGGGGCTGTCCGGGTTGAGAAACCTGCCGTCGTTTTGTTGCCGAGCGAC
Organism: Planctomycetales bacterium; assembly: GCA_011772275.1. Lineage (GTDB taxonomy): Bacteria > Planctomycetota > Planctomycetia > Pirellulales > UBA7805 > CS4-C045. Next base: position 201 of record WVZU01000153.1, read on the forward strand.
CATTTCCTGCGCCAGCTGAACGCGCTGGATGCCGGGCCAGCCAGGCCCGCACCGATCGGACACCGTCGTCCACAACGGTTCACTCGACCAGATAGACGACATCGATGCCGCTGCTAATGGTTTCATCGCTGACACGGATGGTCACCTCGGCCTGGCCTTCAACCGTCAGCGTGCCGACGACAAACTGCGAGTCATAGACCGACTCGCCGGCCAACTTGACCTCGGCCCACTTCGCGTAGATCGTGCCCTCCAGGGTCACGTTATCCCCAGCACTCCCTTGCAGGCTGGCCGCATTGACCACCGAGCCTTGTTGAGGGGGATCGCCNNAACTGTTCGGATCGTCGAGTCCTGTGAAGTGGGCGTTCGCGTTGTTAAAATTCAGGTCGAGGTAGGCAAAATCCACCTGGTTCCAATTCGGATCGGGAGGGGGCGAGACAAGCGGATCTTGGCAGTCTCCCGATTGGGCAACTTCTCCATCCAGGTAGTCCCACTGTCCGGCTCGATCGTCCGAGTCTGGCCACATCAGCTCGCCCCGGTCCGGTACGTCATCGGCGGTACCGAGGATTCCGTCAATTCCCGGCTCGAAATCGACGTAGCCGTCTGCGTCATCGTCGACACCTGCCACGCCCGGCGCACCGTCGACGCCGCTGTCAAGATAGTTGTCCCCGGTGAAATAAAACATCGCGCCCAAGGCTGTGACGGTCGGGCCGCCGTTGATCCTCATCCCTTGCTGGGGGCCGGTCGGCGCCATGATATAGACGCCTGGTGCAAAGGTGACCGTGGCACCGTCCGTGATCGTGATGTCTTCGNNGCGGCCGGAAGTCGATCCCCACGTTGTCGCCGTCGCCCACCATGCTGTTGGTGGGCACGGGCAGGTCAGCGAGCGGATCGGGGATGATCTGCCCGGTCCCGGCATAGAGCGACGTGTCAAGGAAATTTTCGGCATCATTGACCCCACCGTTGACATACAGGTAATCCGACTCGAACGTGCTGTTATTGGTCGAGACTGCGCCATCTTTAAAACTGTCGTCGATCGGTTCTCCCCATTGATCCTCGCCGCCGCCTTCCGAGTTGACGATCACGGTGCCCTCGACCGTGAGGCTGGCGCCACCCTTGATCGCCAATCCCGGCAGCGCGCTGCAGTCCAGTGTGATGACCCCTTCACTCATGTCATCGTGCCGCTCATAGCCCGCCACGGCCCGGGCACTGACCGTTTGGCCCACGTTGAAACCTGGCAGCACGTGAATGAAGTACGTGGGAACCGGGTTCGTGACGATGACCTCCACGTAGTTGGCTTCTCCACCGTAAGCAGCACTGACCACCGGCGGGATGTTGACGACCGGATCGGGCGTCCCCGTCAGTCCGTTGTAGTCTTTGACGTAGACGATGGCCTTAGCCGTGGCCGTGGCGACGGACTCACCCCGCCAGCGATCGAAGGCGGCAGCCATGGCCGCAGCATCCGCGGCGTTTTGGGACTGACGCTGTGTGGCCATCAACAGCCCCGTGTCAACCACCAGGCCCACCATCGCCAACATGGGGACCAGCAGCACCGCGAACAAAACGAAGACAGCTCCCCCTTGCTTGACGAAGTTGCGTCGTCGCATCCGCCGCCTGGGGGTGGATGGGCGCGATTCGTTAAGCCTTGTCGACATTGGAAACTCCTGGACCTAATGAGCGATATTCATTATCGATTCCGCCCGAAGTGTGTGGGGCGAATTGCCAAAGATGAATGTCATGACGGGCAGAAACGGAGCGGTCAGCGTCACGCTGACTCGACGATCCACCTCGTTGCTGCCATCGACCCACACGACCTCCAGCGTCACGTTCGCCGGGTCAATCGACGCACTTAAAATGGGCTCAATGGCCGAGGCGATCGGGTGGGGGTCAGCGGCGGTCAGCGAGAGGGTGGCCGGGCCCCACGGTCCCAGGCGGTCTGCACGGCTGCCATGCACAATCGCCTGGCGGGCGGCGTGCCGGGCGGCGTACGAGAGCACGTTGTAACGAAACACGCCAATCCCCAGATCCAACATGCCCAAGGACAGGATCAGGATCAGAGGCAGGGCGATGGCCATTTCCATCACCGTGGCACCTCGATGGGCATGCACCCGCCATCGGCGGCGCGGACGCGGTAATGGTTTTCGTTGCGTCATTTCCAATCGCGATTTCTTTCTCAGCGGGGCGGCTGTTTGTGGGGATCTCAACGGATCAGGCGCATCTCGACTGTCCGATGGAGTGTCCTGCTTTGGGGGGTCGGCAGCCAAGTCGTGATCGTCTCGAAGGGGTAACCGACAGTGATCTGAATACGCCGGTCCCCGTTGACGCTGGTGATAATTGGATTGCTGTAACTGACCGTTAACTTGTTAGGGTCATAATCGAGCACGCTGGTCAGCTCCCCGGCGACGGCATCCTCTACCCCCTGTTGCCAGCCAGCCTGGTTGGCGCCCCCGGGAATAAACGGATGGGTACTGCCGTAGGCGGCGCCTTCGCGGGCCGCGTTGGTGA
>WVZU01000129.1:0-433 GCA_011772275.1 Planctomycetales bacterium
ATCGCCACCAGGTCGTAGTCTTTGCAGGCGACCACTTCGCACGGCACAAGATCGCCCACGTGCAGGCCATGACCTGTGACGTAAACCAGCCCGTCGATATCGGGCGCGTCGGCATAGCTGCGCCCCACCCACACATCCTGCTCGCCCGCCAGGGCCGCATCGATCAATACCTCCAGCCTCCGGCCGACCTGCATCGCGTTCCACTCAAAGGCGATCCCCTGCTGGACCTCCATCAATCGATCCCTTCGCTGCTGCTTGACCGGTTCGGGCACATGGTCCGGCAAGCGGGCCGCGGGCGTATCGGGTTCCAACGAGTAGGTGAAGACGCCCAACCGCTGGAAGCGTTGCTGCCGGACGAATTCGACCAGTTCCTCAAATTGCTGCTCGGTTTCGCCCGGGAACCCCGCGATGAACGTGGTCCGCAGCACCAGGT
>WVZU01000129.1:459-10254 GCA_011772275.1 Planctomycetales bacterium
CGCCGCAGCATCGTCTCGTTCACATGCTGCAAGGGCATGTCGAGGTAGGGGACGATTTTGGGGCTGTCGGCGATTAAATCGATCAGGGCGTCGTCCACGTACATCGGGTACAGGTACAGCAGCCGGATCCAGTCGATGCCGTCCACGTCGTGCAGCGCGTCCAGCAGGGCATCCAACCGCGGGCGGCCGTAAAGGTCCCGGCCGTAGTACGTCGTGTCCTGGGCAACGAGATTCAGCTCGCGAGCGCCATCGGCGGCCAGCTGGGTGGCTTCACGGACCACCTCCTCGATCGGCTTGCTGGCGTGCCGGCCGCGCATCTTGGGGATCGCGCAAAAAGTGCACAGCCGGTCGCAACCCTCGGAAATCTTCAAGTAGGCGAAATGCCGCGGCGTGATCCGCAGACGATCGGTGTCGGACAGCGGCCGTGACGGCGCCGGGCGAAAGACCATCCGCTGTTCGGCCAACCCGCCGATCAGCCGATCGGCAACCGCCGTCACCTCTTCCCGGCCAAAGACGCCCACAATATGGTCGATTTCGGGACGTTGCTGTAAGAGGACCTCCTTCTGCCGTTCGGCCAGGCAACCCGATACGATCAGACCCCCCAGATCGCCCCGCGATTTCAGCTGGATCATCTGGTCAATCGCACCGAACGATTCGTCCCGAGCACTCTCGATAAATCCACATGTGTTGACGACCGCAAAGTCCGCTCCGATCGGATCGGGGACCAGTTGATAACCGTCCAGTTGCAACAGACCCAGCATCCGTTCGCTGTCGACCAGATTCTTGGGGCAACCCAGGCTGACGAAGGCATAGGTGCCTTTGCACTGCGCACGGTCGATTTGGGCCGTAAACGTATCGCTCAAGGTTTTGCTCCGCAGGAACCGGCAAACGGGTCATCATAACGCAATCAGCCGTTTCTGGCGAATCCACCTCGCCTGGCCCGGATCGCTCACCCACTTCGCAGCCGGCGACGGTAAGTCTTTGCCCGGCAAGGAAGACGACGCGATTCGACTTTCAGCGGAGGGAGGATACGTTGACGATCAAAGGGCGATCTCTGACGCGGCCAGGCAGAGACCTGGCCGTCGCACGGCGGAGGGCGGACGAGACATCGGGGCCAAACGGGGATCCCGCTCAGTGGCGGACCGGTCTGGTCGCCAGCCGCTGACGAGCGACAGGCGACGGCCGGCAGCGCCCGCCCCGGGTCCGGGATGCCCTGCGAAAATCGAGTCGCCCAGCCAGAGGGTCACGACCGCTGAGCTTTCCTGGATATCCCCACCTCCAAGCCGCCCCCCACCGATCCGCTGAACGGATCATGCGACCTCGCGGCGAACTGCCGCCAGCGGGCCGCCGTCCTGCGGCGACGGGGGCTGGACGGCGGCAAGCTGTTCCAGCTGGCGAAATAGATCGTCGATCCGCAACGGTTTGCCCATCACGATCGCGACACCGGCCTCGCGGGCGCGTCGCGCTTCTTCGATCCGGGGGAAGTCCACCAGGGCGATGATCGGCGCGGAGGGCAGCACTTTGCTGCACCGCCGCAGCTGGGCCACGTCCACATCCGGGCCGTCCCACAACAGGGCGGAAACACCCGTCGCAAAACCTTCACGGTGGGGCGGCATCCACACGGCACCGTAACCACGCTGGCGACAGGCCTGGCACAGCATGTCCGCCATGTCCCAGGATGCACTCTTCACCAGGATCAGACCCCGACCGGAAGCGGGATCGGTCGCCGCGGACATCAAGCGTTCCTCGTCTGTCGCCGTTTGGGCCAGTCCCCAGGTCGTCAGCTGTTGCCGAGCGAATTGTTGCCATTCGCCGGACCAGTAGGGCAGCCAATGATGCCAGTAGGTCCGCAGCAGGCCGGGCCACGGCGTCCCGCTGCGTGTTTCCCCCTCGCACCAGCTGCCCAAGACGCTGAGGAACCGAGCCAGCGGGGCCCGTCGTCGCAACGCGTAAAGCGAGCCATGGTCAAACTGCCCCGGCCAGCCCGTGGCCAGCACGATCAGGTCGGGCGTGAACGGATNNTCGGCCACGGTATCGACCCGAGCGGTCTGCCCCAGATTGGCGATCGTTTCGGCGACCTGACAAAACTCCTCACGCCGGAAATCGCCGATCAACAAGGCCGTAAAAGATTCCATCACGAAATGTTCCCGTCCGTCAGGAAAGGCCCTTTGGCCGGCTGCAAGGATCGGACTTTAAAGTGGCGGTTGCCATCGAACCGTACGGGCCGCACATCCAGCCAACGCCCGGCTTCAGAGAAGCCGGCTCCAGCCAAACGGGTAACTGCACCCGATCCGTTTGGCTTGCCCTGTCCCTGTTTGGTAGATTGATTCAGCCCTTTCTCCGTAATTCTCCCGCTTTGTTCGGGCAATTCTTCACGACACATCCCCGGACACCCTCTAGCAAAGAAAAAAAATTGGCGACTTGTTTTGGCACAGGTTTGGAAACTCCGCTGATTCTAGTCGCTCAACTGCCGGTCTCCTTCCACCAGAATCTCGTAGCTGGACTGAGCGTCGTCTGCCCCGCGCAATCGTTCCAGCAGCTGGGAATCGTTAATCAACCGGCTCAGCCGGGCCAGAATTTTTAGATGGTTGTGATCGCTGTCCGAACAGATCAGGAAGAAGATGTCGGTCAATTGTCCGGTACGGCCCCCGAACGGAATGGGCTGGAGTGTCCGTCCCATCGCCAAAAACGGCTGGCTGAGGATTCCGGGCATCGGTCGCCGCGGATGCAGCAGGGCCACGCCGCAGGACAAGGCGGTGGGGTGCATTTCTTCACGAGCGCGAACGGCTTCGATCATTTTGTCGGCATCCCACAGCATACCGGTGCTACTGGCCAACTGCACCATCTGGGTGATCACCGAATCGCGAGTCCGCGCCGGCAGGGGGACGAGGATCGCCTGGGGTGATAGCAGTTCCTGCACCGATATCGCATCGGCTGTCGAACCGGCGGCACGGTCCAACACGTCCTCGACCCTCGACAGCTCGTCATCTTCGTCCGCNNCTTTGCGGCCGGGCAGTTTGCCACGGTCGGCCATCCGGGACACCTGTTTGGGGAACAGGTGCAAATAGCTGGCCAGCTGTTCGATATCAAAGTCTTCCCGGCTCATCCCCTGCAATCTTTCTCCAAACTCCAGCGATTGTCCAGATCAACTTGACACTTATCCGCGTTCCCCGCGAGGATATGCGTCCCGACGGTCGGTATGTACCAGCCCAGGCACGGAAGCAGGGGTGGCCGACCGAACCGGCCAAGGCAGCCCCCCCTCACGCTGGCTTGGCAAACGTAGGCAGGGAGGCCTGCGATGATGCATGTGGACCCGGAACAATCTGGCGCGGCCGATCTCCGCTCGCTNNGATCTCCGCTCGCTGTTTCCCCAAGCCCATTTTGTGGGCTGCCAAACGATCAGGATCACCTCGATCACGGCAGACTCACGCCGCTGCCGTCCGGGTGACCTCTTTGTGGCCATTTCCGGTACCCAGCACGACGGGCACCAGTTTGTGGGTGAGGCGATTGAGCGTGGTGCGCGGGCGATCCTTGCTGAACAGATCATTCCGACTGGCGACGTGCCGCTGTGCATCGTCCGCGACAGTCGTGCGGCCTTCGGACGGTTGTGCCATCAGCTGGTCGGCCATCCCAGTTCTGATCTGAAGGTGATCGGCGTGACGGGCACCAACGGCAAAACGACCACGACCTGCCTGATGCACTCGATCTTCCGCAAGGCGGGTTACCGCAGCGGCATCACGGGTACGTTGGGTTACTGCGATGGAATCAGAACCGCGCCCGCCCCGCTGACAACTCCTTCGGCCGCCACGCTGGCGACCTACCTGCGGCGGATGGTCGACGCCGGTTGTTCGCATGCCGTGCTGGAGATGTCCAGCCACGCGTTGGCTCAGCGCAGAACAGCCGGCATCCAGCTGGACACTGCCTGTGTCACCAACGTCGCTCATGACCACCTGGACTACCACGGCAGCCCCCACAATTATCGCTCGGCCAAAAAACGAATTTTTCGCCAGCTGCGGCCCGAGGGCCTGGCCGTGTTGAACCTGGACGACGAGGCTTGCCGTGGCTACCTGCGGCGTCTGACCTGCCCGGTACTGACGGTGGGACTGCGGCGCGAGGCGGAGCTGACGGCGTCGCTGGTCGAACGGTTTCCCACAGAGCAGACATTTTTGTTGAAGTGCGGCAGCGACGTGATCCCGGTGCGGACGCGGATCATCGGGGACCATCACATCTACAACTGCCTGCTGGCCGCCGCGACGGGACTGGGTCACGGCATCGACCTGCCGACGATCGTCCGCGGTCTGGAGGCGATTGACGAAGTGCCTGGTCGGATGCAGCACATCGACTGCGGTCAATCTTTCCGCGTATTTGTCGATTACGCGCACACACCGGACGCTTTGCGGGCCAGCCTGGGGGTGTTGAGCGAGGTGTGTGAGGGGCGTTTGATCTGCGTGTTCGGCGCGGGCGGCCAGCGCGACCGCGCCAAACGGCCGCGGATGGGCGCGATCGTCGCGCAGGCGGCCGATCTGGCCGTGGTGACCGATGACAACCCGCGCGAGGAGGACTCCTTGACGATCATTCGGGACATCGTGGCAGGCATGGAGGGGGATTGCCACACGGTGATCAAGCCGGACCGAGCGGCGGCGATCGACATCGCCCTCTCCGCCGCTCGACCGGGCGATTGCGTCGTGATTGCCGGCAAGGGTCACGAAAGCTATCAACAGATTGGCCGCGAGAAATTTTTCTTTGACGATCGCGAGGTCGTCCGGGCGTGGCTGCGGGGCGCCCTGTCGGTCGCCGGTGCCGACCTGCCGCGGAGGGCCGCGTAGTGTCGCTATCGATCCAGGACCTGAGTGCGGCGACTGGCGGCCGGCTTTGCCTGGCCGAGATGCCTCCCCGCGATGGCGGGCTGACCCCCATCGGCCGCCTGGTGATCGATAGTCGCCAGGTCCAGCCGGGGGACGTTTTTTGGGCCTTGCCGGGTCGCCACGCGGACGGTGCCGACTTTGCTCACGAGGCGCTGGCCCGCGGCGCGCTGGGCGTGGTGGCCGATCGGCCCGTCACGCCGCTGCCGGGCGGTTTTTCCCTGAAGGTCCCCGACCCCCAACTGGCCCTCTGGGAACTGGCTCGCTGGTATCGCCAGCACCTGACCGCAACGGTGATCGCCGTCACCGGCAGTGTCGGCAAGACGACCACGCGGCAGATGATCCACTCGGTGCTCGCCCCCGCCCTGCGGGGGATCGCCAGCCCCAAAAATTACAACAATCACCTGGGCGTGCCGCTCAGCCTGCTAACCGCCGGTTTCCGGGATGACTATGCGGTCCTGGAAGTGGCCGGCAGCGCCAGCGGCGAGATTGGGGCCCTGGCGGAGCTGGCCGAGCCCGAGATTGGGGTGATTACTTGCATCGCCGACGCGCATCTGGGCAGCTTCGGCGGCTATGACCAGGTGCTGCGGGCCAAGGGCGAGCTGTTGGGCGCCTTGGGATCTCACGCTTGTGCGGTCCTCCCCGGCGACGACCGCCGTGTGCGGCAGATGGCCACGGGTTGCGGAGCAAAAGTCAGCTGGTTTGGCCGCGGGGCGGACAACGATGTGACCGCAACGCATGTCCACAGCGGGAACGGACAACTTTGTTTTCAGGTCGACGAGCAGTCTTTTCGGGTCCCCGTCTGGGGACGGCATCACCTGACGGCGGCCCTGGCGGCGATCGCCGTGGGCCGGCTGTTTGGCCGTTCGCTATCAGAGATAGCCGCGGGGCTGTCGACCTTCCAGTCGGTGCCCATGCGTTGTGAAGTTTTGCAATGCGGCGCGGTCACTGCCATCAACGACACCTACAACGCTTGTCCAATTTCCATGAAAGCGGCCTTGGCACTGCTCAGCGAATTTGGTAATTCAGGCCGCCGCATCGTTGCGTGTGGTGACATGGTTGAGCTGGGGGAGGCGGCTGAAGAGCTGCATTACCAGTTGGGACAGGATGTGATTACGTTGGGGGCGGCACAGCAGCTGTTTGCCTGCGGAAAGTTCGCCAGGACGGTGGCTTGTGGAGCCCGTGAGGCGGGGATGCCCGACGAAGCCGTGACCCTTTGCGAAAATGCCCAGCAGACGGCGGACAAATTGATGGCCACGCTTCAACCGGGAGATGTGGTTTTGGCGAAAGGCTCGCGCGTCATGCAAATGGAACGTGTCGTGCAGACACTGGCCGGATACCCGGTTGCCCGGGTCGCTTGACACGCATGGACCAATCGAACAAGAGGAGTTCCATCGCTTGCGTGAAGGTTGCGGGGCCGACACGCTACCCTCCCTCCTGGGTAGGAGCAAGTAACCTGTTAGGTTCGCGGTTTCTGGGTCAACCGTTCTAACAGTTGCTTCACGATGGAACTCATGACTGAGCACCGGGGCGGCGTTCGCGCCGCTCCGGTTGCTCAGGGAAATAACCCCCAGCCGCCCGCAGACGCGTGCGGCTTTTTTTGTGAATCCAGACCGGCATGTTGTATTGGTTGTGGGAACAAGCGGATTGGGCCAGCGGGATCGGCGGATCTCTGCCGGACCATCTGACCTTGCGCACCCTGCTGGCGGCCCTCTGCAGCTTTGGGCTGGCCGTGGTGCTGGGACCGCGGCTGATCCTCTGGTTGCAGGCCCGTTACCGCGAACCGATCGTGTCGGACTGCAAGCCCTTGGAACGTCTGCAAACGGACAAGCGATGGACACCGACGATGGGCGGCCTGTTCATCACCGCCGGGATCGTGGCGGCCACCTTGCTGCTGGCGGACTGGCAAAATCCTTACCTCCCGGCCGCCCTGATCCTCCTGGTGGGGCTCAGTCTGGTTGGCTACTGCGACGATCGCCTCAAAGTGACCTTCGGGAAGGGACTCCGTGCCGGTTCGAAACTGGCGGCCCAGGCCGCCGTGGCGATTGTGGTCGCGCTGGTCGTCTACGGGACACATCGTGACCTGGCCGGCGGGCTGGAACTGGTCATCCCCTGCACGGACATCGCGCTGCCGCTGGGCCTGGGATTCATCCCCTTGACCGTTCTGGTTGTTCTCAGCTCGTCCAATGCCGTCAACCTCAGCGACGGCCTGGACGGCCTGGCTGGCGGCTGCCTGCTGTGCAGCCTGACCGCCGTCGGCGGCATGGCCTACGTGGCGGGTCACGCGGAGTGGGCGGCCCAGCTGTCGGTCCCCCACGTCCGCGGAGCGAGCGAGTTGACGATTGTCGCGGGTGCGGCGATCGGCGCCATCCTGGGATTTCTCTGGTTCAACTGCCACCCGGCTCAGGTATTCATGGGCGATACCGGCTCGTTGCCCCTGGGCGGCCTTTTGGGCCTGCTGGCGGTCGTGGCCCGGCAGGAATTGTTGTTGATCGTTGTCGCGGGCGTGTTCGTCGCCGAGGCGCTCAGCGTCATCCTGCAAGTCGGCTCGTACCGCTGGCGACGGCGGCGGATCTTTCGCTGTGCGCCGCTGCACCATCACTTCCAGCTGTCCGGTTGCGCGGAAAACAAGATCGTCGTCCGCTTCTGGATCGCCTCGGCCCTGTGCGCCATCCTGGGCCTGGCCGCCTTGAAAGGCGGCCAGGACGCTCGGCCCGTACCACCCGCCGCGCCGGCACAGTCGGCTCGTACCCACTGAGCACAACCAACGACCCGTTACCCGTGACCCTTTACCCGTGACCCTTTACCCGTGACCCATGTCCCGCTCGCTCGACACTCACCCTCCCCTGCCCGCACACGTCGTATTTTCTGGCGGGGGCACCGGTGGACACCTCTTCCCCGGTTTGGCGGTTGCCGCCGAGCTGCGGAGGAGGCATCCGCAGCTGCAGATCACCTTTTCGGGAAACGGCCAGGAGTTTGACCGGGCACAGGTCGCCGCGGCCGGGTTCGCTTACCAGGGCTTTCCCTCAGTTCCGGCGACGCGAACGTTGCGGGGCCTCTGGCGCTTTTTCCGGCATTATCAAGAAGGAACGCGGCGGGCGGGCGCTTTCTTGCATCAGCAGCGGGTCCAGCTGGTCGTTGGCCTGGGCGGTTATGCCAGCGTCCCCGTCGCCCGGGCTGCCCTCCGCCAACGGATCCCGCTGGCCTTGCTGGAACAGAACGTGATCCCTGGCCGGGCCACCCGCTGGCTGGCCCGGAAAGCGGAACTGGTCTGCCTGTCGTTTGACCAGTCGCGTGACAGGTTGCCGGCTGGTGCCAGGCTGTTCACCACAGGCAATCCCCTCCGCTCGTCGTTTCGCCAGCTCGCCCAAAAAAAAGTCCCCGTCGAGCCCCGGCGACTGGTGGTCCTGGGCGGCAGTCGTGGCGCCGCGGACTTGAACGAACATGTACCGCGGGCACTGTACAAGCTACGTGCCGCACTGCGGGGCTGGAAGATCGTGCATGTTTGTGGTCGATCCTGCGAAGCCACCCGTTTGCTCTATGAAAAATTCAACCTGCGGGCCGAGGTGAGCGATTTTGTGCAGGACATGCCGGATCTGCTGCACGGCGCGTCGCTGGCCATATCCCGAGCCGGTGGCACGACCCTGGCGGAACTGGCCCTCTTGGGCGTCCCCGCCGTGCTGTTGCCTTACCCGTTGGCCACCGACGACCACCAGCGAGCAAACGCCGGGGTATGCGTTCAATCCGGCGGTGCCACGATCGTGGACAGCCGATACCTGACCGGTCGACTGGATGTCCAGCTGGCCGCTACCCTTTCACCCCTCCTCCAGAGCCCGCAGCGGCTACGAAGCATGGGGCAGGCCATGCGACGCTTGAGCCGACCCCAGGCCACCGCCGTCGTGGCGGATCAGCTGGAACAATGGATCGAGCATCCCCGACAAGCGCAGGCGGCCTGAACGGGTCCGCCACGCCGTTACCGGCCCCGGTGTTGATACAAGTCGGTTCGTGAAAGTCGGTTGTCCCCCGTGCCGTGTCCCCCGTACCGTGTCTTTTGTTTCGGAAGGATCCAGCGTGCATCCACTGTGCACGCCAGCGGCTGGAACGCCTCAAGGGGTCGGGAGTCTTTTTCGCCACACAAAAACCTGCATCGATAGATAGGGGGACGAGTGGCGAAAAAGACTCCCGACCCCCTCCGCCCGACCCCAAGGAGGTTGCAGAGCATGTTTCGATTGCTCAAACAGCCTGGCTCAGCTACCTGAAACAGCTCGACATCCCCTGGCGATGGATCCTCGATTTTCCATGCCTTGAAATGAAGCGGCGGAATATCGGGGCTGATCCTTACCGGTGCCAACCTAAAGTGAGCCACCAAGCAATCCGCAACCCCAGCGATGCTGCCCCTGGTTTGGTTGCGGTTGCTTCTGTTCTGATCATGAATCTGCCCTGCACGAGCACCCCCTTGCGCAGTTCTTGTTGAGTCACCCCCTTGGAAAAACTCTTTTCGGCTCTGCCTTGCGCTTCGTTTGGCAGCTGCAAGCGAACGCGACGGAGGAGACGCCGCGGACGAAAAAAACAAAATCGATTTTTCAATGGACAATGTCTGTTCCGTTGGTGGCGGGGTGCTTGCCGCGCGCGGACCAGCCCGCTAGACTGCGTACGAAATTCTGATTTTCGGAAAAAGTGGGCAAAAGATGTTACTTTGCGGGGAATTTTACCATGCATGACGCTCGCCATGATGTGCTTGGCATCGGCAACGCCATTGTGGACGTGCTGTCCACCGCGGAGGACTCCTTTATCCAGCGGGAGGGGCTGACCAAGGGCTCGATGACGTTAATCGACGCGGCGCGGGCCGACAGCCTGTACGCATCCATGGGTCCGGGTCACGAGATCTCGGGGGGTTCGGCGGCGAACACGATGGTCGGCATGGCCCAGCTGG
>WVZU01000020.1:0-1696 GCA_011772275.1 Planctomycetales bacterium
GGGTATTCCCTTGGCGGGCTCGATGGTCCATCGCCTGGGAGAAGAGCGACTCTGGATCGCCGGATGTTTCTGTATGGGTATCGCCCTGTTGGGGACGCTGACATCGCTGCTGGTCCGGCGGACCCCGATCGCCCATCCCAACGCTCGGTTCAGCTGGCAGGCCGTGGCCGTGTCGCGGGAAACCTGGCATATGCTGAAAGCCGACAAGGCGTTACGGATGGCTTTGCTGGTCTACTGCCTCTTCTGGTTCGTGGCGGCCGTGGTCCCCTTGGCCACCAATGCGGTGGGGATTCGCCAGCTGGCCTTGAACGAAGAGGACACCAGCCTGATGCTGGCCTGCGTGGCGATCGGTATCGCGGTGGGGTGCGCCCTGGCGGGGTGGCTGAGTGCCGAGCGGGTCAGTTTTCGCCTGGTGCGGATCGGCGCCTGGGGAATCTGCCTGGGCCTGCTGTTGCTGGCCATCGTCCCCGCCGCAGGGTTTTCCACGATCGTTGCCTATCGAGGCTGCCAACTGGTGCTGGGCGCAGCGGGCCTGTTTACCGGCCTGCTGGCGGTCCCCCTGCAGGTCTTCCTGCAGACTCGTCCGCCAGACGAGCAGAAGGGTCGCGTGATCGGCACCATGAATCTGCTAAACTGGATCGGAATCATCCTGTCCGGGGTTTATTATCTTCTGTGTCAGATCGTGATGGATCGGTTTGGCCTTCCGCCCAGTGGCATCTTTGCGATTACGTCCGTGCTACTACTGCCCGTGGCTTGGGCTTATCATCCGCGCGATGCCAGTTTGTAGTCGTGTTGAGCGGTTGCGTGGGAGGGGGGGTTGAGGAGAACGCGATGAGCAACGAACGGCGGGATGAGGATGCCCTTCCACAGAATTCTTGCTCGGCCTGGCAATCCCAATTCGTCCGGCAGAGTGACGAATTGTCTTTCGCCCTGGCCCAGGGGGGCGGCTGGCACGAGCAGATTGGTCGGGTGGTCGAACGGTTGCGAGTGGCCTTCCTGGCCGACCGCAAGGTCTATGTGGTAGGCAATGGCGGTTCGGCCACGCTGGCTCAACATCTGGCCGACGAAATGGTTGGTCGCTACCGAGCGGACCGCCGGCCCTATCCCGTTGTCGCCTTGACCGCCGACAGTGCCGTGCTGACCTGCATCGCGAACGATTTTGGCTATGAAGAGATTTTTGCGAGGCAAATTGAGGCCTTGGGCCGGCCTGGCGATGTCTTGATCGCGTTTTCCACCTCCGGCAGTTCGACCAATATCCTGGCGGCCTGCCGGCAGGCGAAAGAACAACGGATGACCGTGATTGGGTTCAGCGGNNGGGTTCAGCGGGGCGGAGGGACAGTTGCGAGACCTGGCCGACCTGGCGGTCGTTTCACCGGCTCAATCGACGCCCCGAATTCAGGAACTGGATTTGCACGCGATCCATCTCATTTGCGAAGCCTTCGAAGTGTCGTAAAGGCTGTGCGCAAGTGCGCCTGCAGACGGCGGGGCCGGTCGCCAGGCCGATAGGTTGTGAGCAGGGCCACGTAGTACCGCGGCAGATCCCTGGCCCGTTTCCGCGTCGTCGCAGCGACTAGAACAGGGCGTCCTCGTCGTCCTCGTCGTCGTCCGCGGTCGAGGCAAAGAGATGGCGCTTGGAAATGCTGATTTCGGATTCGCCGAAGTTATTTCCGATCGAGTTGGCCCGTGCGCCCAGTTC
>WVZU01000020.1:1753-3885 GCA_011772275.1 Planctomycetales bacterium
ATTTGCTCGACGAAATAGTCACCCGCCACCAGGTTGTCGAAAAGGTAAGCGCCATCCGGCCCTGTGATGACCGTCCGGTTGATGGGGCCGGTCAGTTCGATCGTCACGCCCTGGATGGGTGTCTCGCGCGGATCAAAAATGCCATCGTTGTCCGCGTCAAAGAAGACGTGGCCGGCAATGCTGGACAGGGCCACCGGTGTCAGGGACGCGCTGTCTTGATCATCCTCGTCGCTTGCCGAATTGGCGGGTGTGGAATCGGGATCGAGTTGAGCGGCGTTGTGGACCTGCGCGATGTTGGTCTTGGTGCCAGGGGTGGTTACATCGGTGGTGATCTCCAGGCTGGCCGTCGCCCCCTCGGCCAGTGTGCCCACGGTCCAGATGCCGCTGGCGCCGTTGTAGCTGCCCTGGCTGGCGTTGGACGAGACCAGCGAGACGCCCGCCGGCAAAATGTCCTCGATCTCAACTTCCGTGGCCGTATTCGGGCCAGCATTGGTGACGGTCACGGTGTAAACGGTGTCTTCGGTGAGGTCCGGCGAGGCATCGTCCACCGATTTGGTCACCGACAAGTCGGCTACCTGGGCGGCCAGAGCGGCGTCGTCCTGGTCATCCTCCCCGGCCTGATTGTTGTTGGGCGTCGAATCCGGGTCGAGCTGATCCGAGGCGGTGACTTGTGCCGTGTTGGTCACGGCGCCGACCGTTTGGACGGTGGCTGTGATCTGCAGCGTTGCAGTCTGGTCGTCGATCAGGTCTCCCACGGTCCAGACGCCGCTTGCGTTGTTGTAATTGCCCTGGCTGGCATTGGCAGAAACGAAAGTCAGCTCGGCGGGTAACGTATCCGAAACCTGCACGTTGGTTGCCGTATTGGGCCCATTGTTGGTCAAGGTCACGGTAAAGGTGACGGTTTCGCCGAAGTTCGGGTTGCCGTTATCGACCGATTTGCTGAGCGAGAGGTCGGCCTCCTGAGCGGACAGGGTGGCGTTGTCCTGGTCGTCTTCGTCGGCCACGCTATTGTTGGGCGTGGAGTCCGGGTCTTCCTGGTCGACGGCACGGACCTGAGCGACATTGGTGACCGCGCTGGTCGTATCGACGGTGGCCGTAATTTGCAATGTGGCACCGGCATTGTTGTCCAGCGTACCCACACTCCACACCCCACTGCCGTCGTCATAACTGCCCTGGCTTGGTATGTCGGAGACAAACGACAGCCCGGCCGGCAGCAGGTCTCGTACCTCCAGGTTGGTGGCCGTGTTCGGACCATCGTTGGTGACCGCAACGGTAAATGTAACGTTCTCGCCCAAGTTTGGTGTGGAATTGTCGACGGTTTTCGTCAGCCGCAGGTCGGCTTGTTGAGCGGAGAGGGTGGCGTTGTCCTGGTCATCTTCGTCGGCCATGTCGTTGTCGGGCGTGGAGTCCGGGTCTTGCTGGTCGGCGGCGCTGACCTGGGCCACGTTGGTGATGCCGGAGGTGGAGGTAACCGAAGCGGTGATCTGCAGCGTCTGGCTGCCGTTGGCAGCCAGGTCACCGACGCTCCAGATGCCTGAACCACTGTCATAGGACCCCTGGCTGGCCAGGGCCGAAACAAACGCCAACCCGGCCGGCAGCTGGTCACGTACCTCGACGTTGGTCGCCGTTTGAGGGCCGTTGTTGGTCAGCGAAATCGTGAACGTCACATTGTCCAACAAATTGGGGGTCGAGTTGTCGACCGTCTTGGTCAGCTGCAAATCCGCTTGGGGTGTGGTCAGGATGGCATCATCCTGGTCGTCTTCGGCGGCCACGTCATTGTTGGGCGTGGAGTCCGGGTCCTCCTGGTCGACGGCGCTGACCTGAGCGACGTTGGTGATGCCGGCGGTGGAGGTAACCGAAGCGGTAATCTGCAGCGTCTGGCTGCCGTTGGCAGCCAGGTCGCCGACGTTCCAGATGCCTGAACCACTGTCATAGGACCCCTGGCTGGCCACGGCCGAAACAAACGCCAACCCGGCCGGCAGCTGGTCTCGCACCTCCAGGTTGGTGGCCGTGTTCGGACCATCGTTGGTGACCTCTATGGTAAATGTAACGTTCTCGCCCAAGTTCGGGGTGGAATTGTCGACGGTTTTCGTCAGCCGCAGGTCGGCTTGTTGAGCGGAGAGGGTGGCGTT
>WVZU01000115.1:0-2445 GCA_011772275.1 Planctomycetales bacterium
AGGCCCCGAAGCCCTGGCGGACGTGCCCCGCCAGCTGTGGCCGCGCCATATCGCGGTCATCATGGACGGCAACGGCCGCTGGGCTCAACGACGCACCCTTCCGCGGATCGAAGGCCATCGTCGGGGTGTGGCCAGCGTGCGGCGGACGACCGAGGAATGTTCGCGGCTGGGCATCGAACAGCTGACCTTGTATTGCTTGTCCAGCGAAAACTGGAAACGGCCCCAGGAAGAGCTCGATTTCCTGATGCATCTCTTGGAGCAATACATGATTGAAGAGCGATCGACGATCATGGGCAATAACATCCAGGTTCGTACGATCGGCCGCCGGGAAGGTATTCCCGATTTCGTGCAGCGCGAGACGGACCGGACGATTGAGATGAGCAGTTCGAACACGGGCACCCGGCTGTGCCTGGCCATCAACTACGGCGGTCGCACGGAACTGTTGGATGCGGTACGAGCGATCGCCAACGATGTCCGCGCCGGGCAACTCGCACCCGACGATATTGACGAAGAGACGATCAGCCAGCGGCTGTATACCGCCGGCATGCCCGATCCGGATTTGCTGATCCGCACCGGAGGCGAAATGCGGATCAGCAATTATCTGCTGTGGCAAATCAGCTATGCCGAAATTTGGGTCACCCAGCGGTGTTGGCCCGAGTTCTTTGAACCCGATCTGCACGCCGCCATCCGCGACTACGCTTCCCGCGAACGACGGTTTGGAGGGCTGGGAAGCAATTAGGCCGTTCCAAGTTCAGGCTGCCACAACTCGAAATTCTCAGAGAGGGTGTCCGGCATTTTAATCAACCAATGCAGCATCGCAG
This sequence comes from Planctomycetales bacterium, assembly GCA_011772275.1. Classification (GTDB taxonomy): domain Bacteria; phylum Planctomycetota; class Planctomycetia; order Pirellulales; family UBA7805; genus CS4-C045. The sequence continues at coordinate 822 of WVZU01000115.1, forward strand.
GCCGTTTCGACAGGCGTGGGGTCTGGGCAGAACCCGCGGGGCTTATGCAATCCTCAAAAACAGGAAAGCCCCCTGGCGACGCAATGTTTTCCCAGCACCTCGAGCGAACGGCCGGCTTCACCAAAGCTGGCTTCAGAATGGACCAAATGGAGCAGGGTTCTGTGAGCCGTGAACTTCCCTGCCGGCACAGGTCCTCAAAAGAATGGAAAGCGACGGGCTGGGTTCAAAAAAGCCAGCTACCGTCCAACCTGTTTTTTCACCAGGTCCGAGTCGCCCGCCCTTGGCCGGGTGGGGGCGGTAATGAGCGACAGCGGTCGCCGTCTTTGAAACACAACGGTTTTTCATCAAAGCGAATTCCCGAAGTTCCTCCAGCGATTGCGGCTGGGGATTGTCGGGATTCGGCCTGGTTTCTGCCGGGAAGGCAAGACACAGGCATCTGAGGAGGTCCGATTCCGTGCTGGGCTGGCGACTTTTTTTCGGCACGATCTTTGTGGCGGCGCTGGTCGGGCTGGTCGTGCTGGACCACCGGCTGTCTCCGGCCGGGGTCGTGTTGTTCCCCCTGGCCGTGCTGATCACCCCCTGGGCGGCGGCCGAGATGTTACGTTTGAGCAGTGTGCGAGACCAGCGGCCCTGCCGCGGGGTCGTCTATCTGGGCACCCTGTTGATCGTCGTCGCGAGCGGGATTCCTTACCTGTGGCCCGCGTATCCGGCGGATTGCCCCTGGGGCCGGCCAGGCTGGCCGCTGGCGGCCTTCGTCGTCGCCGTCCTCCTGGCGCTGGCCGTCCAGTTGGCTCAATACCGGCAGCCAGGGGGGATCGCCGTCAACCTGGGACTGACCCTCCTCTGCCTGACCGTCGCCGGCTTGCTGCCCAGTTTCTTTGTCCAGTTGCGGTTTGTCGGCGGGGACGCCTGGCAGACGGTCCCCCTGATTTCGTTGCTGGTGATCGTCAAGATGAGCGATACCGGTGCGTACACGGTGGGGCGGCTGGCCGGTCGACACAAGCTGGTCCCAAGGATCAGCCCCGGCAAGACCGTGGAAGGACTGCTGGGTGGCCTGGTGTTTGCCTGCGCGGCCGGCTGGCTGGTCTTCGAGCTGCTGGCCCCGCGGATCGTGACGGTCCCCGCCGGCGGGCCGTCCGTATTTCGCTGGCTGGTGTACGCGTTGGTCGTCACCGCGGCAGGGGTGGGAGGCGACCTGTCCATATCGATCCTCAAGCGAGATGCCGGCTATAAAGACTCCAGCACCTGGTTGCCCGGCCTGGGCGGCCTGCTGGACATGATCGATTCCCTCCTGGTCGCCGCCCCCGTCGCCTGGCTGATGTGGACCCTAATCATGCTGTGAGTCGACGTGATCGGGTGGACAAGATTTGGTCTGGCAAGTCGGACATCTGGTTTTGGGCTCTTTAGCCATCGATCGATTTTCCCCCGCGCCGACCGGTCACGACCCGCGGGGCCGCCTACGGGTCGGCCGGTAGCCGACGGCGCTCGGGGTGCATTTTGTACTTTGCGTAACCCCTTAGCCGATTGCAGCCACTGGTAGTTGTCGCATACGCGAGCCTTTCCGGTTTCATGTCAGCAGCCGCGTGCTTTTCTGGCTTCATGCGAATAGCCTCGTGCTTTAGCA
>WVZU01000115.1:2464-2616 GCA_011772275.1 Planctomycetales bacterium
TTGTCTGGCTTTAGCCTGGGATGACTCGCGGCGTAACCACACTCAATCAAGCAGCACCACACATGATCGCCAGGGCGGAAGCCGCCATGGCTAGAAGGCCCGTAAACGGGCCTCGCCGGTGGGGTGATGGACATCATCGCCCCGGCATAAAT
>WVZU01000115.1:2700-6776 GCA_011772275.1 Planctomycetales bacterium
TGTGATAGGAGAGTCGAAACGGCTCCCACGCATACTCGCATGCTGCCAAACAATTACAATCCTTGAAATGCACCCCGGCGCTCGTCCCACTTGTATCGGTTGGCCTGCTTCGCCCCATTCTCCGGTTCCAGCTGCCGCCAGAGTCGAAAAAAAATTGTGGGCCTAACCTGTTAGCCGCTGGTAGCTTACGGGACCTGGAAAGGCTTTTGTCTGGTACCGGCAGAGGGGGATTAGGTATAGTTATCTGTTGATCGAGCGTTTGCTCTTTTATGCGGCGGCCTGGGTGTCGGCGTTTTTTTATTGATGTTCCAACATTCCGTCTCGGTTATCGATCCCGAATCTCTCTTGCCACTTTTCGGGGCACGTGATCAGCACGTGCGGCAGATTCGTGACAGCTTGGGAGTCGATGTCACTGCGCGCGATGGAAAGATCCACATTGCCGGTGACAAGCTGGCCGTGCGGCTGGCAACCGAGGTGATCGAACAGTTGCAAGGGCAGCTGAATCGCCGAGGGACCCTCTTTCCGGACGACGTCAGTCATGCGCTGGCGCACGTCAGTGGCGACCTCAACAACGCGGGGAAATCTCCCGTGATTGAGGTCATGCAAGCGGGCCGGCAGATCCGTCCCAAGACGCCTGGCCAGCGCTCCTACGTGGAGGCGATCGAACAGCACGAGCTGGTATTTGCCATTGGTCCGGCCGGCACGGGGAAAACCTTTCTGGCGGTGGCCATGGCCGTTTCGGCCTTGCGACGCGAGGAGATCCGAAAAATCGTACTGGTCCGTCCTGCCGTGGAGGCTGGCGAAAGTCTTGGCTATCTGCCGGGCGATATTCAAGCCAAGATCAATCCCTACCTGCGACCCTTGCTGGATGCTTTGCGCGAAATGATCGACTACGATCAATTCCAGCGCTACAGCCAGCAGGATGTCATCGAAGTGATTCCGCTGGCCTACATGCGCGGGCGGACCTTAAACGATGCTTTTATCATTCTGGACGAAGCCCAGAACACGACCGTCTCGCAGATGAAGATGTTTCTGACCCGCATGGGGATGAATTCCAAGATTGTGGTGGCCGGCGATGTGACTCAGATTGACCTGCAGCGCAACCAGAAGAGCGGTCTGGTGGACGCCGTGGCCCGGCTACGTCACCTGGAGGGGTTTTGCCGAGTCGAGCTGAACGAACGTGATATTGTGCGCCACCGCCTGGTCCAGGACATTGTGCGGGCCTACGAGGAAAAGCCTAACGCGCGGCGCGGCAAGGGATAAGGAACGTGAGCACAGGAAGTACCAGAAAGACGCGCAGTCCACGTGTGGCCGGCCGGGACCCCGTTCCCAAAATGTCGACTCGATTCTGGGAGACGCTCCGTCGGGGTGATGTGATCGTCCGGATCGTGTTGTGCCTGGCCGCGGCGGTGATCATGGCGATTGTGACCCGCGCCTGGGCCCCCCCGCAGCCTTACCGCGCAGGTTTCACGCCTCCCCGCGACATGGTCGCTCGTGTCGATTTCGCGGAAGAGGACCGAACCGCCGTGGTGCGGGCCGAAGAGGCGGCCCGTCGGCAAGCCCGCCACGTCTACAAAAACGATCCTCAGCTGCAGAAGGAGTTGCGGGCCGCATTGCGGGAGGACGTGGCGGAATTGCTGGAAGCGGAAGATTTGGGCGAAACCACCGCTCAGGTATGGCACAAATTTTTGGCTCGTCCCCAGCCCCCTCCCGGCCCCGCCGTTTCCCCCGACGTGCCGCAGGCCGCCGTATCCCCGCCGGAGACCTCCCGCGAAACGGCCCCCAGCGACGACGGCCAGCGACAGCAGGAAGCGTGGCGTTGGCAGTTTGAACACTTCCGTTTCGCGCTTTCCGAAGACGGCCGCCTCCAGTTTGACGGGGCCGTCGAACGATCCTTCGAACACCTGGAAAAATATGGCCTCTTCGAAAAACGGGATGATTCCGACAAGCAGTATCCCGGCAACCCCCTGGAAATCTTCATCTACCGCGAAAATCAATGGGACGCTCGGCAACCCGTCGAAGTCCGCGAAGTGCAAATCACCTACGCCAAGCCAAAGTTACTGGAACGCTTGCGCCGTGAACTGGAGCCGCTGGAGCAGGATGTCGCAGAACGACTGCGGCGACGCGCACGGCAAAATTATGTGCTCGACCCCCAGCCCCTCATCGATTTACGAGCCCGGTTGGTCGACAAGCTGATCGCCCTGGCTGGGGCCGCCGAGTTTGACGAGGAAACGGCGAAACTGTGGGAAGAGTTTCAGCCGCTGGCACCAGGAGAACCGCTCGAAGCGACCGCTGCCGAGCAACGATCACCGCAAGAGCAATTCCAGCAGTTCCGCACGGCGTTGAACGCAGAGGACTTTTTAAACCGATTGGATCCCGCTTTGTCCACCGCCCTCCAGGGATACGAACAACAAGGCCTGCTGGTCGAATTGAAAACGGGGGAGGATGTTCCCGAACAAAACGATCAGGAAATCATCGTCATCTCAGGTAAGGACGGATCCCAGCGTCAAGTCGTCCCGGTGGACCAGGTGCGTCTGGCCACCACGGCACCGGCCGCCCGCGAACGTCTGGAAAAAGAGCTGAAGTCGCTGGAGATCGCCGAACCGATCTATACCTGGCTGGACCGCCAGCTGCCGACCGCCACGACCTTGCGCTACCGGCAGGCGGTCCCTGACGAGGATGCGGTGCCACCGGCTCGACTGGCCGATCTGGCTTACCGGTGGCTGGAAGAGCGGCTGCCGACGACGCTGCAGTTGGACAAGCAGCGGACGCTGGCGGTGCAAGACCAGGCCGCCGAGGGGGTGAATCCTCGCGACCACGACAAGATTTATCGAGCGGGGGAGGATCTTTTGGCCGCGGCGGGTCAGCCCCTGGAAGAAGCCGCCCTCAAGCGACTCCGACTGGAAAACACCGCCCTGGTCGCCGGCCTCCGCCCGATCGATCACATACGCCGCTTCGCCGCCGTGATGGGTATGTACCTGGCCGTGTACACGTTGTGTGGCCTCTTCATTTTTTTCCGCTTTCCACTCCTCCTTGCCGACACACGCCGCTTCGTCAGCTTGTTGATCCTGGCGCTGATTACCGTGGCAGCCAGCGCGGTGCTCAGCCAGTGGAAGGCCGAGCTGATTCCCTTGCTGCTGTTCGGGATGACGGTGGCGATCGCCTACAACCAGGAAGTCGCTCTGTTGCTGTCGGCCGCGGTGGCCCTGGTCATCGTGTTGTCCGTTGGCCACGGCCTGGCCGACTTCGTGATCCTGTCGGCCGCCACGGCCACGGCGATCTTGATGTTGCGCCGAGTCCGCAGTCGCGTGAAACTGGTCTACGTCGGTGTCGCGTCCGGTGCCGTCGCGTTGCTGACGACCATCGGCGTGAACTCGCTGGGCAATCAGCCGCTGGCCACGCCCTTGCTGGTCGATGCCGCCCTCTTCGGCCTGTGGGGCGTCGCGGCCGGTTTCGCCATGACCGGGTTGTTGCCCTTTATCGAAAATATTTTCGGCATGCTGACCGAAATCAGCCTGCTGGAACTGGGCGACGTGGCGCATCCGCTGCTGCAGGAACTGATTCGTCGAGCGCCGGGGACGTACAATCATTCGATCAACGTGGCTTCCATGGCCGAGGCGGCGGCCGAGAGCATTGGAGCCCAGGGATTGCTGGTCCGGGTCGGTGCGTATTTTCACGATATCGGCAAGATGTTGAAGCCCCAATACTTCATCGAAAATCAGGCCGAAGGCGCCAACCGGCACGAATCACTGGTGCCGGCGATGAGCACCCTGATCATTATCGCGCATGTCAAGGACGGAGCCGACCTGGCTCGACAACACCATCTGCCACAGGCCATCATCGACTTCATCCAGCAACATCATGGCACCACCCTGGTCGAATATTTCTACCGCCGCGCCAGCCAGGACCAGCAAAAAGATCCCGATGCCGCGGACGTTGATGAAAATACCTTCCGGTACCCCGGCCCCCGGCCGCAGACCAAAGAGGCCGGTATCCTCATGCTGGCCGACGCCATCGAAAGCGCCAGCCGGGTGCTGGTCGAGCCGACCCCTTCCAGGATCGAGAGCCTGGTAGAG
>WVZU01000304.1:0-243 GCA_011772275.1 Planctomycetales bacterium
CGACGTAGCCGCCGCCCTGGAGGCTGCAGGGATCAAGCCCGAGTTGCAGCAGGTGACCCGCATCCCCAACAACAACGTCGACCTGGACGCCGCCACCGGGAAGAAAGTGCTGAAGCTGATGGAGCGGCTGGATGATCACGACGACATCCAGAACGTCTCGGCCAACTTCAACATCCCCGCAGAGGCTTTGGCCGAAATCGGTGGCGATTAGCGGCGCTTTCCACGCCCGGCCTGGCAGTAGCC
>WVZU01000304.1:311-12055 GCA_011772275.1 Planctomycetales bacterium
GCGCGAATGATTTCGTGACCAAGCCGTTGGTCGTGAAGCTGCGGAGGGACCAGATCCAGGCCCGCTGCCGACACGAAGTGCCGGCCGCGGTGGCCAGCCAGGGGGTGGTGATCGATCCTGCCAAGCACCAGGTGATGTTCGAGGGAAAGCGGGTGCACCTGCCCCGCTCGGCATTTCGCTGGCTGGCTGGCAACCCTTATCCGACAGCCGGGACGGGTGTTGACGCGCAACGCGTAGATCGAGACGGCGATGGGCGAGGATGCCCTGGTGCTGGAGCGGGAGATGGACGTCCCCATCCGTGGCCTGCGGCGCAAGCTGGACCTCTCGGGCGGATCTGGCGGAAACGGTCCGCGGCGTTGGCTACCGCTTTGGCAAACCGTTCGATCACAGCTAGGGGTCTGGCAACGCAGCAGGAGCAGAGGAAATATCCGCGCCTAGGCACTGTACTCCAGCGATTCCATTTCGCTGGCCGCGGGGACCCGTACGGTGGCGGGCGGGTGGTCGGGGGCCGCGGGTGGGTCCCGATCCTCGCCGGCCGGCTGCTGGTAGGGAAACGCGTGATGGTACAGCCGGTAGAAGACCGGGACCAGGATCAGCACCAGGGCGGTAGCCAGCGCCAGGCCAAAGGCGAGGCTGGTGGCCATGGGGATCAGGATCTGGGCCTGGAATGACGTCTCGACGAGGATCGGCAGCAGGCCGGCGATCGTGGTCAGCGAGGTCAACAGCACCGGCCGGAAGCGGCGGCGGCCCGCATCGATCAGGGCCTGCTCGATCGGTATCCCGCCACGGACGCGGTGATTGATGAAGTCGATCAAAACAATCGAGTCATTGATCACGACGCCTGTCAGGGCCACCAGGCCGAAGAAGCTGAAGAGGGTCACCGGCAACCCCATGACCAAATGGCCCAGCACGGCCCCGATCAGCCCGAAGGGGATAATGATCATCACCAGCAGCGGCTGCAGGTACGAGCGGAATTCCAGTACGAGCAGGAAGAACATGGCGACCAGGGCGATGGCCGAGCCGACCAGCAGGCTGCCCAGGGACTCACGTGTCTGTTCCTTCTGGCCCTCCCAGCGAACCCGTACCCCCGGGTACTCGCTCAGTAGTTGCGGCACAAAATCCCGCTGCAACGAGGCGACCACGTCGCGGGCGTTCCCTTCCGCCTCGTCCACGTCGGCACTGATCGTGATCGATCGCATTTGATCGACCCGGTTGATCTCCGAATAGCCCCGCTGGACCTCGATTTCCGCCAATTCCGTCACCGGCCGCTCGGCCCCGTCCCCCACACGGACGCGGAGGTCGCGAAAATCTGCCAGGGAGCGGCGATCCTCGCGGGGGTAGCGGACCATCAGTTTCACTTCGTGCCGCTCGCGCTGCAGCCGCATGACTTCCACGCCGTAATAGGCGCCCCGGATCGTCTCGGCCAGATCCGCCGTGCTGATCCCCATCGCCTTGGCCCGCTCCTTCACGCGGATCCGCAATTCCCACTTGCCCGGTTTCGAGTCGTCGCGGACGTCAAAGACTCCCGGGTAGGTGGCCAGCTTGTCCTTGCAGCGCTCCACGAATTGTTCCAGTTCAGCGACCTGTTCGGAGGAGGCGAGCACTTTGAATTCGATGGGGGTACCGGCGGGGCCGAAGTGGGGCGCGTCGAAGATCATGCTCTCCACACCCGCAATCTCCCCCGCCTCCGCTCGCCATTCGGCCAGGATCGTCTGGCTGGTCACATCGCGGCGCGTCGTATCCACCAGCTCGACATCCAGCGAACCGACGTGGCTGCCGCTGCCCAGTCCACCGCGGACCGGATCGGCCGCGCCCAGTTGTTGGCCCACGGACCGTTGAATCAGCTGCACGACCGGACCGGTCTCCGCCTCGTACCTCTCGTTCACACGCCACAAGGCATCGGCGATCTGCCGCGTGGCCCGGTCGGTGACCTCGGCCGGTGTGCCATCGGGGAATGCCAGCTTGACCTCCAGGTTGTTCGAATCCAGCTTGGGGAAGATCACGTACGGCACGAATCCGCCGCGGATGATGCCGACGGTAAGCATTAAGATGGCGATGGCTGACGCGACGACCGTTAGCGGGTTCTGCAGCGCCCACTGCAGTGAGGGGACGTACGACTGGTTGATCAGCCTCTCTAAAATCGCCGTCGACCCGCGATTGACCACGTTAAACAAGCGGACCAGGAAGCGGAGGGGGGCCAAGACGAATCCGATGATGCGAAACACCAGGCTGTCGCGATGGGCCAGGTGGCATGGCAGGATAAAGGTGCTTTCGATGAGGGAAATGACCAGCATGGCGATCACCGCGAACGGCATCACCGCGATAAATTTTCCCATGATGCCAGCCACGAACAGCATGGGGCAGAAGGCGATAATCGTGGTTGTTACCGAAGCGACCACCGACGGGATCACCTCCACCGTTCCTTCCACGGCGGCCTGGATAAACCCCTTACCCATCTGGCGGTGCGCGTAGACGTTTTCCCCGACGACAATGGCGTCGTCGACGATGATGCCCAGCGCCATGAGGAAGGCGAACATGCTGAGCATATTCAGGGTCTGGCCGGTGGCAAACAGGGCCACGCCGGCACCCAGCATGGCGACGGGAATCCCCAGGGCCACCCAGAACGCCAGCCGCAGTTCGAGGAAGACGGCCAACACCAGGAAGACCAGGAACAAACCCATGATGCCGTTCTGGATCAGCATGTCCAGGCGATCCTTGACGTCCACTGAGCGGTCGCCCCAGGTCACCAGCGAATAGCCCCCCGGCAGTTTCGCCCCGTCGACGTAACGACGTACCTCGGCGGTCATCGCCAGAATGTCTTCGCTGGTGGTGCGGTCCACGGAGAGGACCAGGCCAGGGCGATTGTCGATTTCGCAGACGGCGGTCGTGTCGATGAACTCGTCGCGGACGGTCCCCAAGTCGCCGATGGTCAGCACGACGCCGCCGGGATCGGTGACCAGTGGCAACTGAGCGATTTCGGGGCCTGTCAGCTGCTTGTTCTTGCCACGCAGCAAGATCTCTTCGCCCCGTGCCCGCAGGGTACCGCCGGGCAGTTCGAGGTTCTCGCGGCGGACGATCTGTGCCACTTCTTGCAGGGTGAGCCCGTATTTCCGCAGGGTATTTTCGTCCATCTCGATATCGATTTGATAATCGCGCGAGCCCTGCACGTTGACCTGCGTCACCGTCTTCAGGTGCAAGAGGTCCTCCCGGATCCGCTCTGTCACCGCCCGCAACTCCAGTTCGTCAAAGGCCTCCCGGCCCTGGGGGGCCAGCACGCCCACCTTGATCACCGGATAGCGCATGGTGATTTGCTGGACTTCCGGGTCTTCGGCCAGTTCCGGAAAGCTGGGGATGCGGTCCACCTCGCTACGGACCTCGGTGACCACTTTGTCCACGTCGTCCACGTCGGCCCGCAGTTCGAGGACGACCGAACCGGAGCCTTCCTTGGCCACGGAGGTCATTTTTTTGATGCCGTCGATCGAACGAACCGCCTCTTCGATCTTCTGGCAGATGCCCTCTTCCACCTCTTCCGGGCTGGCGCCTGGGTAGGGGACGTTGATCAGCACGATCTCCAGGTCGAACTCGGGGAAAATCTCGCGGCGCATGAAGCAAAAGCTGAGCGTGCCGGTCAGCAGCACGCCGATCATCAGCATGTTCATGGCGGGCGAATTATCGATCGCCCAGCGGACCAGCGATCTCATCTGGCCGCTCCTTTCCGCCCGCCGCCACCGCTTTCCGCCACGTGGGGCGGGGCTTCCGTTAAACGGATGTCCATGCCGTCGACGACGAAGGGCAGCGGTGAGGTGACCACCTCGCTGCCCACCGAGACGTCCGTGCCAGCGGGCATCAGGAGAGCCTGGCCGTCGCGGATCTGGACGACGCTGGCCGCTTGGATCCGCAGCTTGCCGTCGCGGACGACCCACAACCGGTCGCCTGGCCGAATCGCCCCTTCAGGTACCGTCAGCAGGGACTCTTTCAGCGGCACGTGCAGACGGACCCGGACAAACATGCCGCGCATCAGGGCTGGTGGAGCGGTGGGGGGCGTCGCACCTTGCGAGCGGACCCGCTGCGCTTGCCGCGGGTCGTCGACTTGGGCGATGCAGGGGACCGTGCGGGTGGCCGCATTGATGCCCGCACCGTCGTACCGCGAAAGTCGCCCCTGCCACTCATAGCTCTGCTGTTCGACCTGATAGGAAACGGTTACCGGCAGATCCGGCAGCTGGTAGCTTCGCCCCGACTCGACTTCCCCCCCCGATCGCGACACATGGGTATGTCGCCACAACCATTGCAGCTGATCTATCTGCAGGTTAAACCGGACCTCGACCTTGGAGACATCTTCCATCCTGGCCAGCAGGGTGCCCGGCGTGACGTAGCCGTCTTCCTCCACGGCATCCTGCATGACGATGCCGTCCATGGGTGCCACGATCTGGCACCGCTGCACGTTCAGGCGGGCCTTCTCCAGCTCAGCGGCCAACCGTTTCTGTTCGCTCTGCAGTCGAAGCGAGCGGACTTCCAGCAGGCTGCGTTCCTTCAAGAGGCGGCGCAGCGCGTTGCGCGTGATCAGTTCGGCGCGTCGAGCGGCGTCGAGCTCTTTTTCGGAGCCGGCTTTTTTTTGCACCAGGGTCTCTGCCCGCTTCAACTCTTTCCGCCGCAACTTTAGCTCCTCTTCAGCCAACTCGATCAACTGGTCCGTATTTGCCTCTTCCACGCCCAGTTCGTCCAGGCTCAGCTCTGCCTGTCGAACCAGTTCGCCAATCCGCTCGACTTCCAGCTCGTAATCTCGAGGGTCGATCTGCAGCAAGGGATTTCCCCTCAGCACGAAACGGCCCGTTTCGCAGTCGGGACATTTCTTTTTCACGCGGCCGGCGACTTCCGCCGCCAGGGCCACCTCGCGGTAGGGAACCACCTGGCCATCGGTCTCAAAGATCAGACCCTCCGCATGCGCCCGGACCTGGACGGTCTGGACCAGCGGCGCCCGCTGAGGGGGCGCAGACGATTCCGCCTCGCCTCGCAGGCTCTTGAGCAACTGGAAACCGGCGATACCGCACATCAGGATGATCAGCGGCAAGCCGAGCCGCGCCAGTCGGGATGGCATGTTGTCTGTTGCAGTCGTCATCCAAAACTCGCTGATAGGTTGGTCCTTTGTTGTCTCGTTGCCAGATGGCATGTGCGAAGTTTTGCCCTCAACCGCGCCCCCCCCTGCTCTCTCGACCTTATCCCAATCAGGCGGCATGTCCCGGTCAGGCAGATTCTCCCACCGTGGCAGATGAATTCATTTTCGTGAAGCAGCTAACCTCCGCCCCGACCGCCGAGAGGATCACGCTGGAAATGTGATCCGCCAGTTGATCGGGCTGGTAATGCTTGGCCAGCTGGTCCGGGTCGACCAGCATTCCCACAATCTTTTCATGCACTCGGTAGTAAACGATCTGGCCAATCAGACTGAATCCCAACTGCTGCAGCCGATGCAGTGGTAACGTGTCGCCAGTCAGCTCGTTCAAAATCGTCAGCAAAAACTGGAAGTCCGGGCGAAAGGCCTCCTGGACCAGTTCTTCACAGGCCTGGGTTGGTTCCATGATCTCACGGATCAACAGCCTCAATTGCCAGGGAGCCCCGTCGGTGCCGACGATCCGCCGCACCAGCGTGGTGACAAAGATCCGTAGCCGCTCAGCCGCCGGCATGTCGCTGGACATCTCCGGCAGCGGCTGCTGCTGGGCTCGTAGTCGTCGAGCGTGTTTGACCGCTTCGATGTACAGCCGCTCCTTGTCGCCGAAATAGTAGTTCACGGCCGCCAGATTGGCACCCGCCCGGTGACAAATCTCGCGGACCGTGGCCGCCGTAAACCCTTTTTCGGCGAAGATTTCCCCCGCCGCGTTCAGCAGCTCGTCGCGAACCGTGTCCCTGCCCATCGTCCCGATCCCTGAGTGAATAAAACAGCCGTTTGAAACAAGTGTATCATGGCGGGCACGCCCTGGCAAGTTGCTGGACTTTCCGCAAGTGATTTCGGCAGCCCGTATGGTCGCTGGGGCGGGAGAGTCGTTTTGCCAGGCTGAGATCTCAAATCTCCCCACCCGCTGCGAGTTTCGGCAATCGTCAGGTGGGGCCGGTTCTGCTGGTCGGTGAATCGACGCCTGGCCGAATGTCGGGTCGATGGGAACGACGGCGGGAAAGGCGATGTTTTCGGCCTGACAGACGACCCGTACGTGGTGGTCCACGCCGCCTGGGGGAACTGGACGCTGGTCTCGGCTCGCGGAGCGTTTCGTGGCGTGGGATCAGAGCGTCCAGCGCCACAAGAGGAAGACCAGGACCAGCAGCAGGACCAGGCCGATCCCGGCGGCCACGGCCGCCGCGATTTTTTGCGGCGAGACCGGCTTGTCGCCGGCCAACTTGCCTGTTTGTCCATTCATCAAAAACCGATAAAGCTGGTCGCCATACCGATACGTCAGCACGTAAACCGGAAGGAGGATCAGATCGGAATGGACGTGTGAGAATTCGGTCTGGACTTGCAGCTTCTGGTGACGATCGCCGGGCAGGAAGCGAGCCACGTCCTGCTTTTCTTGCTGACCGAAAGCCTCCTGGGCCCGCTGCAGGGCCACGTGGCGTGGCACGGCATATTCTTCCGCCAGCCAGCCGGCCAGAAAGTACGGCTCGTAACGTTTTAAGGCCTCCAGCCGAAACGGCTTGATCCGCTCGGCCTCCTCCTGCGGCAGTCCGCCACTTCCGGAAATCAAGTAACCGCTGTGGTACTGGTGATGCCGGCCGGCCAGGTCCCACCATTCGGTCTCTTGGACGCGCCGCGTGCGCCGTACCCGTTTGCCGTTGATCGTCACCGTGTACCGCTCTGTGCGATACCAGTGCTCGCCAATCAGCGCGGACCAGTTGCTTTGAGCCAGCATGGTAAATGACCAGAACGGCATGTAAACGCCTTGCAGGCGTGCCACGATTTGGGCCGAGGTCAGGTCGGCGGGCTGGAACCAGCGGGTGTTGGCGATCCAGTGGCGAAAACGTTCTTCTGCCTGCTGGCGAGTGAAGGCAAACCCGATGACAAATTCTGGCCGTTGCCGATCGGTCTGGTCGGGCGAGAATTCGACGACGTAGGTCGAGTCGCAGAAGGCGCAGGTGTAGCTGCGTTGGTCGGGATCGGTTGCCATCTGGCCGCCGCAATTCTGGCAGCGGAAGAAGCGCGGAGCTGCCGCTGCGACGGGCTGCTGGGACGGATCGGTTCCCAGCGGGCTACCACAGGCCGGACAGAAATGGTCGTCCAGGTCGGCTGGCGCACCGCAGGCCCCGCAGGGGGCCCCCTGCGGCGGCATCTCCTGTTCGTCTCCTCTGTGTTCGGCGAAGGGCAGACCGGGCATGGCTGGAACACGGGTTCGTCTGTTTGAGGCTGGGATCGGCCAGGGCGAGGGCCTGGGCCGGTACTGCGCTTCGCCCGACTGCTCGTCCCGTCCGCTGTCCCTGCCGAGGGTCACTTCTAGCGTCGAGCCCGCGGGTGGCGGAGCGGCAGCCACTGGCCGCCTTCGCCGCTGCTGGCCACGCATTGCTGGATGAAGTACATCCCCTCCACGCCGTCGTTTACATTGGGGTAGATCGTGTTTTGGCGTTCGATCGATTTTCCGGTCGCTCGTCCAGCCATATCGTCGTAGGCCGCGCAGTAGATGTTGGCGAACGCCTCCAGATAGGCCTCCGGGTGCCCCGCCGGGAGGCGGCTGGCGGCGGCGGCGGTCGGCCTGGCAAACGGCGCGTTGGGGTCGCGCGTATACAGCTGATGGGGCCGGCCGTTCTGGCGGAAGACCATCTTATTGGGCTCTTCCTGCCGCCAGAACAGCGAGCCTTTCGTGCCGTCGATCTCGATCTGCAGGTCGTTTTCCCGGCCATGGCTGATTTGCGAGGCGGTCACGGTCCCCAGGCCGCCGTTTTCATAGCGAATCAACGCGTGTCCATAGTCGTCCAACTGCCGGCCTTCTTCAAACGTCTTCAGGTTACAGCTGATCTCGAAAGGGATCAGCCCGGTCATGTAGCGTCCCAGGTTGAAGGCATGCGTGGCAATGTCGCCAAAACAGCCCGCAGCGCCGCTGCGGGCCGGATCGGTCCGCCAGGCGGCTTGCTTTTGGCCTTCCGTTTCCAGTCGCGTCCGCAGCCAGCCTTGAATATATTGAGCGCGAATGGCGTTGATCTCGCCCAGCTCGCCACCCAAAATCATCTCGCGGGCCTGCCGTACCAGCGGATAACCGGTGTAGTTGTGCGTCAAGGCAAATACGACGTCGGACTGGTCAACCAGCTGGCCCAGTTCCTCGGCCTCCGCCAGATTCAACGTCAGCGGTTTGTCGCAAACCACGTTCAGGCCGGCACCGACCGCCGCTTTGGCTACCGGAAAATGCACGTGGTTTGGCACGGCAATCGAAACAAAGTCGATCCGCTGATCCTGGGGTAATTGCGTTTCGCGGTCGATCATCTCCTGAAACGAGCCGTAGGCGCGATCTGCCGCGATGGCGTAATCGGCTGCCGAGTCCCGGGAACACTGGGGATCCGACGAGAGGGCGCCCGCCACCAGCTCTGCTCGGTTGTCCAGAACGGCGGCGATGCAGTGTACCCGGCCGATAAAAGCCCCCCTGCCGCCGCCGACCAGCCCCATTCGAAGTTTCCGACCGAGTGCGTCATTGGTGGCCATAACTTGTTCCCCCGTGCAAAACAGATCTGGATCGATTCCCTGATGGCGGGCCATCGGCCACCGACGGAAAGGGATGCTCTCCTTCAGTGGGCCGGCTGACGTTTTAACATAAGCTGCCAAAGATTCCAGGTGTCACCAGAAAAAATGGTGCCGGTCGCCAAGGGCCGCAGGAGGTGGGACCGCATGGCGAGGGGCGCTGGCGGGCAAAACCGGTCCATCGATGCCGCTCGGGTCGATGATTCTTTTCAAGTACAGGCGGGGCAGATTTGCCAGCCGCGGCCATCGGGACAGCGAAACCGATCGCAAAAAGGCCGCCAATCAACTTGCCGCCGCTTCCGCTGCCGCCTGCCTTACCGGCCGAATGGATCGCTGCGGCTGGCTGAACTAGAACCCCTTCCGCGAAACCGGTACGATTTTGGAGGGGGGAAGGGGGACTGGAGGACGAAGGACCGCCGGCAGAGACGCTTTGGCATGCGTAACGGTCTTCCGGCCAGCCCTTCGGGCGACTACGTTACCGGCGGGATATTTGGATTACCGTCGAGATATTTTGGCCAAGCGGTTCGGAGGCTGGGTTGGCAGGCGATTGGGGCCGGTTGCCCTTGCCCCACGGACAGGGAGGATAGCGGGAATGAAGGATGGAACAGAAAAATGCAAATCGCTGTGGACCACGGCCATCGTATCCAGCTCGGCCGGGGCCGCCGCCGGTGCTGTCATGGTGGCTTGCATCGTCGGGCTGGCCCATTCCTCGCGCGTTCTGGAGGTCCCCGTGCTGGCCGCCGCGGCTCAAGGCCAGGAGGGCTCGATTGTGGCAACCGGTCGGATGGAGAACGACGTGGAATATGTCGCGTTTCTGGACGCGCNNGAGGGCTGCGGCCTTGAACGTGCAGACCAGTCGGTTTCAGGCGTTCTATCAGCGCAACATCCGTGACGATTTCGGACAGCCCCGACCCAAGAACCCGCGTTTTTTGATGGTCGCGGGCCAGGCCTCCTTCCAGCGCCAGGCCAGCCGCACGCTGGCTCAATCGGCGCTATACGTCGTCGAACTGTCCACGGGGAAGTGCGTGGCCTACGCGCTGCCCACGGCTCAGGGACGGTTGGCAGCCGCTCGAAAAACTTTCCACAGCGAACTGTTGCCGCTGGACGAAACGAGTTTTCGTGAGGGCCCGTTGCGAGGTAAAGCGGTGGTGGACCCTGCACATCGGGTAAATTGATGGAAATCTTTGTTAATGGCCAAGCGCGACAGGTCCCAGCTGGGATGACGGTCGCTGAGCTCTTGAAATTGCTGCGGATCGAAACACGCCACGTGGCGGTCGAGGTCAATCTTGAGCTGGTCCCCCGCACGCAACATCCGCAGCACAAATTGGTCGACCATGACCAACTGGAAATCGTAACCCTGGTTGGCGGTGGCTGAACGGTGAGGCCAGCGACAAGCAAGTGAGCCGTGTACTAGGGCAGCGCCGTTGTGGCAGGAAGAGCCTCAAGCCGGCAACCCTCGGTCGAACCTACACACCGCTTGTTCCGGACTCCAAAAAAATCGACTTTCCATATCCGACCCTGATCCTGAAACCCGACAGCAAAAAACGCGAAAATTCAGCCATGCAAACGACCACGACCACTCCCCGAGACGAACCTTTCTGCCTGGGCATTCATTCCCTGAACAGCCGCCTGATTGTGGGAACCGGGAAGTACTCCAGCTATGAAATCATGCAGCAGGCGTTGGAGCTGTCCGGCACCGAATGCATTACGGTCGCCGTCCGCCGCGAGCGTCTGATCGACGAGTCCGGCCATAATCTGCTCGATTTCCTGGACACCTCCCGCTATACCCTGTTGCCCAACACCGCCGGCTGCTTTACTGCAGACGACGCGGTCCGCACCGCTCGCCTGGGCCGCGAGATCTTGCAAGGCCTGGACAACCCCGGGGCCGACTGGGTCAAACTGGAGGTGCTGGCGGACACGAAGACCTTGTTGCCCGACCCGGTCGCCACGATCGAAGCCACTCAGCGGCTGGTCGATGAGGGCTTCCAGGTCCTGTGTTACACGACCGACGATCCGGTGATCGCGCTGCGATTGAAACAGGCGGGCGCATTGAGCGTCATGCCGGCCGGCAGCCCGATCGGGTCAGGTCAGGGAATCCTTAATCCCAACAGTATCCGCATCTGCCTGGAGTACCTGAAAGCCGATGATCCGGACTACCCAGTGATCGTCGATGCAGGCGTGGGTACGGCCAGCGACGTGGCGATCGCGATGGAGCTGGGTGTGGACGGCGTGTTGTTAAACACGGGTATCGCCCACGCCGCCGATCCGTTGCGAATGGCCTTGGCGATGAAAAAAGCCGTTGCTGCCGGCCGACTGGCGTATCTGGCCGGCCGCATTCCCAAAAAGCTGTATGCGACGGCCAGCAGCCCGGAGTCGGGTGTGATCGCGCCGCGCGGCGTCAAGTCCCGCGTCTGAAACTTGCATGTCCCTGACGGTTGATGACATTCTGGGTTCCCACGGCCGGATCGCCGCTCGCTTGCCCGGCTACGAAGAACGCCCCGAACAGATTCAAATGGCCCGCTCGGTCGCCAGCGCGGTGGCCAACCACCAGCACCTGGTTGTCGAGGCGGGCACCGGAGTCGGGAAAAGTTTTGCTTACCTGGTGCCCAGTATCCTGGCGGTGACCGCTGACGAATCCTCGCCGCCGGACGATGCGGAAGCCAAAGGGCGCGAACGGCCACTGCGGGTCGTTATTTCCACGCACACGATTAGTTTGCAGGAGCAGCTGCTGACCAAGGACTTGCCGCTGCTCAACAGCGTAATCCCCCGCGAATTCACCGCCGTGCTGGTGAAAGGTCGTGGCAACTACCTTAGCCGGCGCCGCCTGATGGCGGCGGTCGAGCGTGGGGGGTCGCTGTTCTCCAGCGAAGAAGAGATGAGGCAGTTGCGGACGTTGGACGAATGGTCCCGCAAGACCCACGATGGGTCCCGGTCCGACCTGCTCTACCGGCCGGTGCAGGACGTGTGGGAAGAAGTCGCCAGCGATAACAGCAATTGCATGGGTCGCAAATGCCCGCAACACGGTGCTTGCTTCTACTAC
>WVZU01000424.1 GCA_011772275.1 Planctomycetales bacterium
CATCCCGCCGATGGAACAGAGACCGGTTGCCAGCAGGCAGGAGGCCAGCGGCAGCTCGCCCTGGGGCTCGTGGAACAGCCACAAGCCGACGCCGCCGTAGGCGATGCCCAAGGTGGTGCTGGTCGTGATGTGCGTTTTGAAGCCGGCCACAGGGTTTGGGGCGAGGGGTTGCCGAAAAGACGGTTTATTTTTCGGGTAGTCTGGCCAGCCAGGGCGGTACCCTGGCGGATGTGTTTGAAAACAGAGANNCCCGTTTCCGCCGGGAGGTATGGCGGGCCGGGAGGCGGTCCCAGCGGGGGTGCGCGAGGGAAGGTTGTCTTGGGCCGGCGAAGGATATCGAATCGCCGGGAAGATCCCAAGGCCAGTCTTGTCTTGCCCGCGGTGCTAGTATCCGTCTCTGGTGTTGCCTGCCGTGCCACAGTCGCTATACTTCGCTCGCTTGAAATCCGCCTAAACGCAACGTATATCCTTTGAAGCCTGGAGCCGTTGATGCAGGTTTACGACATCATGATGTTGGTTGTGTTGGTAGTCGCCATGGTTCTTGGCGCCTGGAAGGGTTTTGCCTGGCAGCTGGCGTCGCTGGCGTCCCTGGTTGTCAGTTATTTTGCCGCGTTGCGTTTCAGTGGGCTCTTGGCGCCGTACATCAGTGCGAACGAGCCGATGAACCGGTTTGTAGCGATGTTGCTGATTTACGTCTTGACCGGCGCGGTGATCTGGCTGTTGTTCCGCCTGGTGGCTGGCTTTATTGATCGCTTGAAGCTGAAAGAATTTGACCGCCAGATGGGGGCCTTGCTGGGGCTGGCGAAAGGGGGGTTGCTGTGTATCGTGATCACCTTTTTTGTAATTTCGCTGGCTGGTGACCCCCAGCGCGAACAGATTCTGCACTCGCATTCCGGCTACTACATCGGCTATGTCATTGACCGTGCCGAGCTGATCATGCCGCCGGAAATTCACGACCGTGTACGGCCGTATCTCGAGCGGCTGGACCGCCAGCTGGAGCACCAGCATGTGGACGAGCAGCCGGTTGACGAGGGATCCGATTCGCGTCCTTCGCCGACCGTCGAGATACCTGCCGGCGATTGAGATGTGCTCTGGCGGGCCGGTGGCTTATTTCCGGTCCAAAGCGGGTCTGGGACCGAACATAAGAAACATTATCGGACGTTGCTCCCTGGCCGCTACACGGCCGTTGCCCAATCACTTTGCCTGCGGTCCGTGTTCGAAAAAGACACCCAGCCGACGGTACTTCTCGTAGCGTTTTTCCAGCAGCTGATCGGTCGGCTGCGGGACCAGTTTCNNGCGGGACCAGTTTCTGGAGGGTTTTCAGGAGGTAGATTTTCAGTCGAGCGGCCATTTGGTGGTGGTCACGGTGAGCGCCGCCGAGCGGTTCTTCGATGATATCATCCACGGCCCCCAGGGCCTGCAAATCTTTGGCGGATAGTCGCAGTGCGGTGGCGGCCTGTTGGGCATATTCGCCGCTCTTCCAGAGAATCCCGGCACAGCCTTCCGGGCTGATCACCGAATAGTAGGAATGCTGCAGGATGCCGATCCGGTCGCCGACCCCAATCCCCAGGGCTCCTCCGGACCCGCCTTCCCCGATGACGACACACAGGATGGGGGTTGGCAGCCGGGACATTTCGTACATGTTTTCGGCGATCACTTGGGCCTGGCCACGTTCTTCCGCCCCGACACCCGGATAAGCGCCTGGGGTGTCGATAAAACAGATGACCGGCAGGCCGTACTTGGCGGCCAGGCGCATCTTGCTGAGCGCCTTGCGGTAGCCTTCCGGGTGCGCACAGCCGAAATAGCATTGCTGGCGTTCTTCCAGTGTCTTGCCTTTCTGGTGGCCGACCAGCAAGACTTTGTACTGGTCCAATTTGGCAAAACCGGTCCGGATCGCTCGATCGTCACCAAAAAACCGGTCCCCATGAAGTTCGACAAATTCGTCAAACATCAGGTTGATGTAGTCGGTGGTCATGGGTCGTTCTTGATGCCGAGCGACCCGCACCGTTTGCCAGGCGTCTAGCTGGGAAAAAATTGTTTTCCGCAATTCGGTCAGCTCGCGGCGCAGCGCGCGTTTTTCTTCCGCTGCCTCGGCACTGTTGTCCTCGGCGGCCTCCAGCACCGCGAGCTTTTCCTCCAGCTCGTAGATTGGCTTTTCAAAATCAAGTTGTTGGCCAAGCGTTGCCATGAGTTATCCAGGAAAGGTTAGTTGATAAAAACATGTTCGTTTTTGATCCGCATCAGAACCTCGCTCATCGACTGCGGGCGGTCTTGGGCCTCCTTGGCCAGCATCTCTTTCACGATTTCTGCAAAAGCATCAGTGACATTCGCGTTGAGCGCTTTTGGCGAGGGGATCGTGGATCGCAAATGTTTGTGCAGCAGGTCCTGTGGGTTTCCCCCGCTGAAGGGCGGCTTGCCAGAGACTAATTCATAAGCGACGCAGCCAAAACTGTAAATGTCTGAGCATTGATCTTGAGCCTGGTTGCGAATTTGTTCGGGGGACATGTAGCTGAGCGTGCCTTGGGTCTTGGCCAGGCCATCAATCCAGCGCCCCAGCCACCCCCGCATTTTCCTCGCCAGAGCGAAATCGATCAACTTCACATTTCCCTGCTCGGTTATCAGAAAATTATCCGGCTTGACGTCGCGATGGATAATCCCCTGCTGGTGCACATATTCCAGCGCCCTCCCGGCGTTGAGCAGGATCGGTTCGATCAAGGCCAGGTTGTCGACGCGGGACTCGTGTATCCATTGCTTAAGATTCGGCGCCGCACAAAACTCCATGACAATGTAGGCCAGCCCGTCCAGCTTATCGAACTCACACATCGCAATGATCGAATCGTGTTGCAACGAGCCGGCGATGGCAAATTCGTGCTTGAGCAGCTTGATGTGCCGGGATTGGCCCCGCAAACGAGGCGAGAGGACCTTGAGCACGCAAGGGGTGTTGGAACGGGCATGCCGTGCTTCCCAGATTTCGCAAGCCGACGAATGGGCGATACGGCTGACCAGTTGATAAGGCCCCAGCGTATCGCGGGGCGTGTGTTTGTCTTTCCAGACGCGTGCCATCGGACGCAGTGTTCCCCTTCATCAACTGCTGAGCGTCACGACCGCCCTGCGTCACGCCAATCGATAATCACACCCAACCCTATGATATCAGAGTTTCTCCTGCAGGAAAATAAGAAGAAGGGTTTTATTTCCCGCCCCTGTTTTGCAGCAGCTGGGTGTAGATCTCGCGCAAGCGAGCGGTCATGTGTTCGTGCCGAAATGGGTCTGTGAAACGTCGACGCCCTGCTTCTCCCATCCGCTGACGCGTCAGCGGGTCGTCGGCCAGGCGGCAGATGCGGTCGGCCAGCGCGGCGGTATCCCGCGGGGGTACCAGGTAACCGGTGACGTCGTCGATCGCGACTTCGCGCGCGCCGTCGATGTCGTAGCTGATAATCGGTCGTCCGGCAATCAGGGCTTGAGGTAGAGCGCGGGCCAAACCCTCGCGCAAGCTGGCGTGGACCACCATGTCCATGGCACCCATCAATTCGGCCACTCGAGCCGGCGGGACAAGCCCCGTAATCTGGAAATGATTTTCCAAGCCCGCGCGATGTATCTGACGCTGCACGGCACTTTTCAGCTTGCCGTCGCCCACCAGCAGGAACTGCAGGTGGGGTTGTCGTGGGATGACTTTCCGCGCGGCCTGAATGACGTCCGTGTGGCCTTTGAGGTGGAAGAGTCGAGCGACCTTGCCGACGACGATGTCGTCTGCCGCATAGCCCAGTTCGGTTCGCACGGCCTGTCGGCTTTGCCAGGCATTCAAGAAGGGTTCGACATCCATTCCGCTGTAGACAGTGGTGAATTTTTCGCGTGGCGCGACGCGCGCGTCAACCATCAAGTCGGTCATGGCGTCCGCCACACTGATCAGATGGTGACAGTGCCGGGCGGCGGCGGACTCACAGCGGCGGAAGAGGGCGCGGACCACCGCCGGCTGATATCGATGGAACGGCGCGCCGTGAACCGTGTGAACGATCGCCGGCACGCCCAACGACCAGGCCGCATAGCGGCCCAGAATTCCTCCCTTGGCACTGTGCGTATGCACGACGTCCGGGCGAAACTCGCGCAATGTGCGACGTATCTCGCCGTACGCTTTGCCGTCGCGCCAGGGGTGAATCGCGCGGCGGAGGTTGTCGATCAGGTGGAGAGGAATACCGGCCTGAGCAGCCTCTTGGATCAAGCTGCCTTCCGGCCCGCGGGCCGGCCCGGTGATCAGGAGCACCTGGTCGCCATATTCGTGCTGCAGGTCGCGGCAACAGAGGAGGGTATTTTCTTGGGCCCCGCCGAGTATCAGGCGGGTGATGACGTGGGCGATTCGCATGAGTTACCGTAATCGACCTTGACCAGAAATAGCCCCTCCGGCGGCGCGGTGGCCCCCCCTGCCGAGCGGTTTTTGGCCGCCAGCACTTGGCTTGGGTACGTGTCCGCTTCCGCGCCACGCCCCACCTCGACCAGCGTGCCCACGATCGCTCGCACCATATTGTACAAAAAACCGTCCGCCTCAATCTCGATTTGCAGCTTGCCGTCCTCCCGCCGGCAGACTTCCAGAAGGTAAACGGTGCGGATGGTCGTCTGCCGCGGCGCCCCGCGGGATTCATAGCTGCAAAAATCGTGCTGGCCGACCAGCCCCCGGGCGGCCCGCTGCATGGCGCCTTCATCCAGTCGTTGGGAAAATTGCCAGCAGTATCGACGAGCGAACACGTCGCGGATCGGCGCGTCGTTGATGACATAGCGATATCGTTTTCGCTGAGCATCGCGGATGGCATGAAAACCTGCCGGCGCTTCACAAACTTCGCGGACGACAATGTCATCAGGCAGGACGGCATTCAGTCCCTTTTGCAGGACCTCCGGGGGCAACTGGCTGTGGGTGGTCAAGCCGACCACCTGCCCCAGCGCATGGACACCGGCGTCGGTACGGCCGCTGGCCGTGACGCGAATCGTTTCGCCAGTAATTTTCTGCAAGGCAGTTTCCAGCACCCCCTGCACCGTCAGACGATCGGGTTGCAACTGCCACCCGGCGTAGGCGGTGCCATCGTAGGCGAGCGTGATCTTTAGGGAATGCTTCAAACGGCTGCCGTTTTTAACTGGACCAGCAATTCGGCAATCTGCACGGCATTTGTCGCGGCGCCTTTGCGTAAATTATCACTGACGCACCAGAACGCCAGGCCGTTGGGCGAGGAAAGGTCCTCGCGAATGCGGCCGATGAACACTTCGTCGTTGTCATTGCAGTCCCGCGGCATGGGATAGGCGCCCGTGGCCAGGTCGTCTTTGACCACGACACCCGGTTGCGCTGCGAATAAACGTCGCGCCTCGTCAACGGTCACCTTGCGTTCCGTCTCGACCAGCATGCTTTCACTGTGACAATTCGTGACCGGTACTCGGACACAGGTCGGGCAGACTTGTATGCTGTCGTCTTCAAAGATCTTTTGGGTCTCGTAGACCATCTTCATCTCTTCCGACGTATAGCCCTGGTATTTATCCGAGCCGATTTGAGGGATCAGGTTGTAGGCGATCGGATGAGCAAACGTTTCGTATTCATAATCTTGGCCGCTAATGTGCGCTCGGGTTCCACCATTTAAATCCCGGCTGCCCGCCAGTCCAGCGCCGCTGGTTGCCTGGTACGTGCTGACAATCACCCGCCGCACGCGGGCCGCATCATGCAGCGGCTTGAGTGCCATGACCATCTGCGTGGTCGAACAGTTGGGGCTGGCAATGATCCCCTGGTGCCGCTGGACAGCTTCCGGGTTGACTTCGGGAACGACAAGCGGCACTTCTGGCTTCATCCGCCAGTAGCCACTTTCGTCCACGACCACGCAACCATGTTTCACGGCCCATGGTGCGAACTGAGCCGCCACGTCGTCCGGCGTGCTGGCAATGGCGAGGTCTATCCCGGCAAACACCTCAGGCGTCAGCAGCTCGACCCGATGCGACTCCCCCCGGAAATCGACCGTATTTCCCGCCGAACGCTGGGAAGCCAGGAATTTGATCGTTTTGAAAGGAAAGTTCCGTTCCTGCAAAAGCCGTCGGATGATTCCTCCCACGGCACCTGTAGCACCAACCACTGCGATGTTTTCGAACACTTGTTTTTCTCCAAAGCCAGGCGGCGATTTATCCACGATTCGGCCAAGATGGCCGACACAGCAACTGTCCCGGATCAGTATACGCCGGACGGGCGCCTGATTTCAACGCAGGGCCACGGGGCGTTCTCCCTCAGGTTTCCAGGCCCCGCGCAAGCCGCTCGTCATGCACCCGCTTCATGATGCGCTGGATCAACATTTGATTATCCACCAGCCGCAGCCACAAGACGAAAAAACAGATACTGACCAGTACCAATCCGGTCAGCGCAGCGGCCAGATGCGGAGTGACCCAGGCGCCTGAATTGGCCAGGCCGGTCGCCGGATCGGACCGGGCGCCCAAGGCGCTGACGGCCACGGCCGTCAATATGGCGGTCAAAGCCCAGGGAAATGAGCGCCCTTTCAAGGCCTGGCTCTCGCGCAGCAACTCATCCTCCAGGGCATAAGTCTCGACCACTTCGCGGCACCAACGACCGGTGCCAATGAAATACGTCACCGCAATACTGGCAACCAGCACGATTCCCAACGTGGCCGCTACGCCGGTCAGCAGATGGACCGACGCGCGCGACTGTTGGTCGCGCAACTGCTGTAACGCGGCGTCCCGTGCCTGCACAGCCTGGTTCAGCTGCCCTGCCCCCGCGTGTGGCGAATTTTCCAGCCCGTCGATGCGCTGCTGGGCGGTTTGTACCTCCTCTACCAACGCGTTCTTGTGCAGGCTCAAACCCAATACCGCCGCCGTGGCCATCAATAGGATCGAGCCGATCGACAGGCTGGCAAAAATACGAGACACGTGCAAACGAGGCGGTCAGGGGGTTGCGGGCAGGAGGACGGATCGAACGTGCTATTATCAGTGGCGACAGAAGAGGCAGCAAGGTACCGGCGAGTCTGTGGATAGCAGGACGAGGTGTACCGAGCGGCTTGCGGGGTTAAAATAAAGATGATGAGCAGCTCAAAACCACTGCTGGCGCTGACTCAGGGCGACCCCGCCGGTGTGGGTCCGGAAATCGTCGTGGCTGCCTGGGCCGATGCCGGGCTGCAGTCAATTTGCCGTCCGCTGGCGGTGGGAAATCTGGAGGTGTTTCGTCGAGCGGCGAAGTTGTGGGGAATTCGGCTGGAGGTTGTGGAGATTACGGACCCGGTCGAAGTCGCCCCCTCGCCGACCCGCATGCCTTGCCTGGCGGCGGGCGGGTCCCAGGCGGCCGACGTGCCCGCCGGACGGATCGATCCACGGGGTGGCCAGGCTGCGTTGGAGAGCGTGGTGGCTGCCGTCCGGCTGGCACAAGCGGGCCGGATTGATGGGTTGGTGACGGGTCCGTTAAGCAAGGCGGCCTTGCATGCCGCAGGGCACGACTATCCCGGGCATACGGAACTGCTGGGCGATTTGTGCCGGTCGGACCGTTTGGCCATGATGCTGTACCTGGGACCGCAGCCCGACATGTTTGGCCCGGCCGGCTTGGGCGTGGTCCACGTCACGTTGCACATGGCGCTGGCCGATGCCCTTCGGGCGGTGACCAGCGACCGCATTGCCGAGTGCATCACATTGGCCGGTGAGGCGCTTCAGCGGCTGGGCGCCGGTTGCTTGACCGACCCGCCGCGGATCGGCGTCTGTGCGCTCAACCCGCACGCGGGCGAAGAGGGGTTGTTTGGTAACGAAGAGCAAGAAGTGATCATGCCGGCTGTGCTGCGCTGCCGCCGGCAGGGATTCGAGGTCAGCGGACCCTATCCGGCCGATACGCTGATGGCGCGGGCCAGAGACGCGGAATTTGACGCGGTGGTGGCCATGTATCACGATCAGGGTCATATCGCCTTAAAACTTTTGGGAATGCACCAGGCGGTAAACGTCACCCTGGGGTTGCCCATCGTACGCACCAGCGTTGCCCACGGAACTGCCTTCGACCTGGCCTGGCAAGCAAAGGCTGAAACGACCGGACTGATCGAAGCGGTCCGCGTTGCCGTGCAACTGGCAGATGTTCATCAGCAAGACCGCACCGCTATCACAAGTTGAGCATGCCGACACTCCCCCCCCCTGCCCCGAACACCTGCCTGATGTACCTGGTCCGTCACGGGGCCACGGCCAACAACGTGGCCCATCCACCGCGACTGCAAGGCGCCCGCTCGGCTGCGGAGTTGTCTGGGGAAGGTCGAGTGCAAGCGAAAGCCGCCGCGGCGCTGTTGGCCGACCGATCGATCGACGCCGTTTACAGCAGTCCCCTGATGCGGGCCAGGCAGACAGCGGAGATTATCGCCGCGCGCGTCCAACGGCCGCTCCAAGTTATCCAGGAATTGATCGAAGTCGATGTGGGCGATTGGGAAGGTCGAGCTTGGACGGAAATCCAGCAAAGCGAACCCGACGCTTACCGCCGTTTTATGGACAATCCCGACGAGCATCCCTACGCGGGCGGCGAGACCCTGCAGCAGGTCCGCCAGCGTGTCGTGCCGGTCATGGCGTTCCTGATGCAGCAAAACGCTGGCAAAGCGATCGTGGTTGTCGCTCACAACGTCGTCAATCGCGTCTACCTCGCCGGCCTGATGCAGTTGCCACTGGCCCTGGCCCGCTNNGGCTGGAGAGGACAAATTGATCACCACCAACGCCGCGTTTCACTTGGGCAGCGTCTAAGGAAAATCTCCACGCCACGGGAGCCTGTTCTGGCCGTCCCCCGAAAGAAGTTGCTGTCGGACTGGATGGTGAGGGTGAAAAAATTTTCCCTGGGAAGAGCAAAGAATTTTCCCTGTCGGCATGCGGCGGTTACCGGTGGGGAAACCCGTCCGATGTGTCCGGGCCCGGGGTCGATCGGGGTGCCCAGATTTTGATGTTCGCCACGCGGCCAGTCTCATCGAAGCTTTCGAACCCGACCAAGCCAGCGCGAAACGTCTGGTCTTGAACGGTGATTTCTCGTCAACTTCGCAGCGAGCGAGGGTAAGTCTTTGCCGGTCAGGGAGGACGATGCGATGTGACTGCGCGCGTCTGGATCATATGTTGTGAATCGCCTGGCGACGCCTGACGC
>WVZU01000167.1 GCA_011772275.1 Planctomycetales bacterium
GAAGCAATGGCGTTTGTGACTGGGGTCGGGTTTGAGCAGCCGGGGTGCTTCTGGGGTGCCCCGGCGCCCGAAATACCAGACAACGACCGAGTGGTTTCTCACCAGGTTTAGCCGCTTGAACAGCAAAACTTGTCCCGTCACAAGTGCCATCCTGGCGCGCAGGGATGGAGTTACCGCTTAGTTTCAGGCCTGACCCCGGCGGCGTGGGGTGCTAATTTTTTCCGTGGTGTTCGACTTTCGGCCAGTAGGTTTCGAAGTCGAAGTCAGGGCTGTTGTCCAGATCGTGGCAGCGGGCACAGTCCATCTTACGGGCCTCCTGGAGGGTGATCCGCATACTGGTCCGTAAAGATTCCAACTGCTGGTCGTCCAGTTCCACATCGCCGCTCTCCGCCGCCACGTGGGCCTCCCCCGGCCCGTGACAATTTTCGCAGCCGTTGGCGCGGACGTGGGCCGTTTCCTTCCAATCGAGGTAGCCTCCCACAAAGGGGTAGTATTCCTGAGGTTCCCAGCCGGTGGCGTGGCAGCTGAGGCATTCCGGGTCAAAGTGGCGCGGCACGGGGAGTTTGACCAAGGTTTCGGTGGCGTGGGCATGGGGTGTTTTTTCCCAGATTTCGTAGGCGTCCGTATGGCATTCGCCGCAGGTTTCGCTGCCGACAAATTTGGTGCCCGCCGGGTGGGGGCTGGGCCGCAGGCCCAGCCCGGCCAGGCCCTGAGCCTGTAGTTGGTCCTGGTAGGCGACCATCATGGCGGTCATGGCCGGCGAGTCGGGAAAGCGGCCATCCAGCGGCACCCGCTGATAGCGAACGGGCTGTTGATCATCGTCAAACAGGCCCAGCACGCCCACGTACATCCCTTTGTATCCCAGTTCGATCAGGCGTCCCTCGGTCCCTTCGATGGGCAGCAGCCGATCGGAAGGCGGATCGCTATCACCGGCCGCCATGACGTAATCGAAGGCGGGAAACTGCCCCGCCAGTTGTTTGGCTTCCGCGATCGTCGAATGGGCCAACAGGATCCGCAAATCGCATTTTTCTTCCTCCAGTTTGGCAACGACCGGCTGCAGCGCCTGGGCTGGATCGGTGAACTGGAAATCGGGATTTTGCAGCTGCCGGCCATCTTCGCTGCCCAGGACCGCGGTGACGCCGATTCGCAAGCCGGCGGCCTGGATGATCCGGTAGGCGACGCGAAGCTTGAAGTCTTCGTCAAAAATGGAGCTGACGTTAGCGCACACAAAGGGCGATTGGCCTTCGGCAGGGATCGTGGCCAGCATTTCTTCGGTGGGCAATGTCAGCTCGCGGATGCCCAATCCCACGGCCTGGTATTTCATCGTTTTCAGGGCGTCGATGGCCCGCTGATACTTGATTGCCGCTTGCGGGCCGAGGCGGCGGACGATGCCGCCCGCATCGAGGTTGACCAGCGTCCAGCCTTCTTTTTCCAGCTGCTGCAGGAGGGAATGGCGGCGGCCGAGCCCCCCTTTTTGGTTTTCCAGGCCGGTGCAACCACACGGCTCGATGTAACCATCCAGCTTGCCGGAAAAAACCAGTGCCAGTCGGGGACGGCCCCAGTTCTGGAAAATTTTCCCATTCTCCTCTTCGAAGTCGATCTCCCGTTTCTTCCCGTAAGCCGCACCTTCACCAGACTGGTCGGTCGCAGGCTGGTCGCCGCCGCCGCTAACCGGCTTGGCCACCGTCTGCTGGATGACCGGCAAGGGGATCTCGATAGCCGGCGGCTGGATGCCCGCCGGGCAACCGGTGAAGAGGGCCGTTCCTGCGGCCGCAAGGAAGATCGGGGTCCAGGGCCTGCCATTCAATTCGCGTCGCGACATAAGAGACTCCATCCTGGTGGGATTGTGATCCGTCCGGCAAGCCAGCTCAAGGTCGCACAGCCGGCTTTTCCGTTTCCTCGTGTTTTGTTCGGTGCGCGCCCGACGCACCACGCGGCGCGTTGGCCGTTGGCGACCCGTCCGCTACCTTCTCCTCCGCCACGTTCTCCTCCGCCACGTTCTCCTCCGCCTTGCTTCCCTCCGCCACGTTCTCCTCCGCCTTGCTTCCCTCCGCCACGTTCTCCTCCGCCACACTCCCCTCCGCCAGCTTGGCCCCAGCAAAGTTTTCTGTGGCAGACTTGTCGGCCCCGACAGACTCGGTCCCTTCCTTGATCGCCACGCGGACGACAAAGCGATATTCGGCAGTGTAAGGATGCGTTGATCCCAGCAGGACATGGCCCAGGCTGCCCTGCGGTCCCCCCAGCAGGTCCAGCGGCGTGGTTGTTTCGGATAACCGCACCTGCAGTGGCCGTCGCACCGTGCCGTTGCCAAGATCCTCAACCGCTCCGATCGTCACCTGCAGTTGCTTGGGCACGACCTCTCGAACTTCGAATTCGACCCCCTGACGTTGATCGCCCACCACGAACAAATGCATCTTTTTCGCATACTCCTGACCCGGTTTGAGGGTTCCCATATCCAGCAGTCTGGTGGTCGTGTTGAAACGGGCCCCGAATCCTTGGACGTAGATGTCCGGCTTCACGATGACACTGATGGGCAAGCGCAATGTTTGCTGCATGTGCGGCTGANNGGCTGAGTGCGCAGGGTAACCGCGTGAAAATATCGCTTGGGCTCGAGTCCCGGCTTGAGCGTCACGGTGATGGCGTAGCCACATTTGGCGATCTCGTTAGGGGTGTCGGCGTCCCCGTGCTGGTCTTGCAGTTCCTCCTTGTCCAACGGGCGGTAGTTGATCTGCAGGTGCTGTTTGGCTTCAGACTCCTGGCCGGCGACTTCCACGATTTCGACCGCCGGGTGAGTGTAAAAGTAAAGCTGCGTTTCCAGCTCGCGTGTGTCGTGCTGTGCGACGGGATTGAACTGCAACGCGACATCAGCAAAGCGATGTTCGGGCAGCAGATTTCCTTCCACGCGGAGGACAATTTCTGGATGGGTGGGGTCGTTGGTGCCGATCCTTGCCGTCTGGGAAAATTTCTTCTTCCGCCAGCTGACCGAAGTCTTCCACGAGACGGTAATTTCCGCCGACTCACCCGGCGGGATCACCGTCCGCGACAGCTCGCTGATCGTGCATTTGCAGCTGGTCTTTTTCTTGGCAATCTTCAGGTCGGCGGTGCCATGGTTTTCGATCAGAAAGCGGTGTTCGCCCTCTTCGTACAGCAGCATGGTGCCGAAATCATGAACCGGGTTGTTGACGAACGCCTTGGCCACCGGACCGGTCGGCACCGCGGGACGGTCCAGCACCGGCAAATCGGTCGAAAGGCCAAATTCCGCCACGGTGGTAGCATAGCCAAGCCCCACACCAACCAGCACAGCGATTAGGACAGTTGTCACCAGCCTCATGGCGTTGCCTGTTTCTCCCAGATTGCCTGCCCCAGGCCATAGTTTATTGTATCGGCCCTGCGTCAGCAGCGTCAATTCGCAAGTACTCGGGTCATCAACTCCGCCGGGCTCGTTTGCCAGACATCAGGTTGCGGGTCGGCGATCTTCAGCAGCGGGTTGTCCAGGCGTTGGTCAGGGTGTGGATTTTGTTGGTCCAAGTTCAATGCGCGGGTTGCCGCAAGGCGGGCCGGATCGCGGTTACCGGCCAAGTGATGCGCCCAGGCCAGGTGGGCATGCAGCAGGCTGCTGTGCGGATAGCGTTCCACGGCTGCTTGGTAATAGCGGATTGCCTCCCGCAAATCCGGCTGTTCTCCGCTGGTCCGATAGAAACGCAGATACAGGTGACCCAGCTCGCGGCGGATCTGGCTGGAGTGTGGGGCATTTTCCAGCCAGGCCTTTACCTGCCGATCCAGCTGAGCGCGGAGCGTGCTGTGCGGCTGGTCCGTCCCGATCTCCCGCCGCACCAGCCAGTTTTGCGCCAGGTCGAAAACGAGACGGCGCCGCGGTTGTGTGGCGAGCGGGTCAAGGTTGGCGGCGTCCTGCAACTTTTGGGTTGTCAGCGGGGGATCTGCTTGCGAGGCAAACCGATCGGCGGCGGACAGGGCAGATTGGGATTGTACGACCGGGCTGTAGGCGGTCCACTGGCAGGCGAGGATCGCGACCAGGACGGTCGCCGTGGCGGCCAGGGCCAGGGATCGGGAAACCTGCAGCGTGTGCCCAGGCCGTTCGGTCAGGTTCAAGCCCAGCGCCATCAGCAGCCACAGGCTACCGGCCAGGCCCGGGTTGCCGATCCCGCCGGACGCGGACAAGTGCAGGCACAATACGGCAAAGCCGATCAGGGGCAAGAGGGCGGGAAAGGTTCCGATCGTGATCCACCGCCACAATAAGGCAAAGCAGGCCGCTGCCGGCAGGAGGATCCTGCCCAGCACGCCCCAGGTGATCGCCGATTCGATCACCGGCCCGTAGGCAGTAGCCAGGACGGCCACCAGCGCAAATCCTGCCAACCCGCCGACGGCGATGGTGCGGGCGTCGGTCGCTGCCGCTGTAGGTTCGTGCTTGGATCCTGCCTGCCGGAGGACACGGACAAGGAAGCAAGCGAGCGTCAGTAACAGGGCCAACATGGCGGGCGTCCCGGCGGTTGCCCAGACTTCCAGGAGAAAATTGTGGGGATCGCCAACCTCTTCGTAGGCTGCCGGCAACTTGTAGGCCGTGTAGAGGTCGCCAAAATTGCCGGGGCCGCCCCCCAGCCCTGGGTGGTCCTTGATCAACGCCAGCGACGCTTGCCAATACTGCCAGCGATAGGCCAGCGACTTTCTGGCGGCCGACGCGCTGGCATGGTCCCATTGCAGCAGAGCGACGGCTGTGGCGATCAGCAGGAGGAAGAGGAATCCCGCGATCCGGGCGGCGCGGGCCGTATTTGGGGGCTGGCCACACCGGGTCGCGGCCAGCAGCAGGACGCCGGCGATGGCGGCCAGGTAGCCGGTGCGGCTGTGGGTCAAAATCAGGGTGACCCCCACCCCGCTGATCAGGAGGACCACCGCGTACCATGCCGCGGACGAAAGCGTTTTGTCGCGCCGGGCGGCACCCAGCACGCCCAGAGCCACCACCAGCCAGGTGGTCAGGTAACCGGCCAGCGAGTTGGCCAGCGAGAAGGTGGCGTAGGGCTGCGGGCTGTACAGCCGGTCCTCGAACTGTTTCTTTGCCAGGCGATCGACGTGGGCTGTCGGGCCCAGCCCAAACGCCTGACGCAGCTCGGCTTCCGGATCCTGTTCGTACTTCCGCCGCATTTCCGGGAAATCCTTGGCGACCTGGTAGCCTCCCAAACCTGCCAGGCCGGCGCTCAGCCCGATCATGACGGCGGTCAGGGCGCGACAGGCTTGTGACGAGCCAGCAAGTTGTCGGACCAGAAAAAAACCACCGCCCAGGCCCACCCAGGTCCAGAGCACGTTCCATGCTGGCCGCGGGGCGCCTGTCCGCAGGGCGACCAAGCCAGCCACCGTGTGCCAGAGGATCAAGCCAAAAAATGCCAGGTCGGTGATCCCCAGCCGCAGGGGGCCTGCGGTGGCAAACAGCGTGGTGACCAGATAGACCAGCAGCAGCAGCAGCCAAAGCATGACGTGTGGCAGAGCGGCGCCCTGGGCGGGCGTGACCGTATCGGCCGGCAGCAGGACCTGGGCGACCAGCAGGGCGGCCAGCGCGGCCAGCAACCACGATTTCCAATCTCGCTTCATCGCCTTGTGGAATCGCTTCCCGCCACCGCCGACGTTCGGCGCTTGCGCGCCGTCAATTCGACGGTCGCGATGGCAAACAGCACGGCCGCGACCAGCAACAGGATCAGCACGGCCCCGCGGGTGCTCGTCCTGTGGAGGAAGAAAGC
Organism: Planctomycetales bacterium; assembly: GCA_011772275.1. Lineage (GTDB taxonomy): Bacteria > Planctomycetota > Planctomycetia > Pirellulales > UBA7805 > CS4-C045. Next base: position 5,748 of record WVZU01000167.1, read on the forward strand.
GCCCATGCCGCAGACTGCCGTGGCCGCGTAAATTGTCAGGACCGCTTGACGCTTGCTCAGCCCCAGGTCGACCAGGCGGTGAGAGATATGGTTGCGGTCGGCGTGAAACGGACTGCGTCCTTCACGCCAGCGAATCCAGACCACGGTGACCGTGTCGTAAAGGGGCACGGCCAAAACGCACAACGGTGCCAGAATCGCGTGTGGTGGCAATCCCTCGCCGGCAAATGTCGCTGAAATCGTGATCGTTCCCAGGCAAAAGCCAATCAAATAACTGCCTGCATCGCCCATGAAGAGTCGAGCGGGTGGGCAGTTATGCCACAGGAATCCCAACAGCGCGCCGACCAAGACCAACAAGAAACCGCCGACAAAAAGTTGGGGACCTTTGGTGATCGGATCGGGAGCGGAGAGGATCACCGCCGCCAGCAGAGTTGCCGCAATCGCCGCCACGCCCGCCGAAAGGCCGTCCATGTTGTCCAGCATATTGAAGGTGTTGACCAGCCCCACAATCCACAGCACGCTTAGCGCACCGGTGACCACCGGCACCTCGATAAACAGGCTCAGCCGCCAGCCTTGCCAGACCATGAACCCCGCCACCACGGTTTGGATGCCCATCCGCAACCGCCAGTCCAGTCCAAAACGGTCGTCTGCCAGGCCCAGGATCATCATCACGGTCGCCGCTGCCAGTAACAGCCACAGATGCGGTAACTGCCGCAACAGACCTTGGATGTGGGGCTGAACGAACTGACCCCAAGCCGTCCCCTGCAGGGGCGGGTAAAGGTCTGGCGGGATAGCCTCCACCGAGTCCGGAGACATTCCGAAGGATCTTTGCATCCTATCGATCGAGCTGACGGCAATCTGCAGGCCCAGGAAGGCGGCCATCATGCCCGCCCAGATGGCCAGGCCGCCGCTGGTCGCGACCGCCAAATTGTGGTCTTTGCGCTGGCTGGGACGGTCCAGCAAACCCCACCGGGACGCGTAACGCCGAATCAGGTAACCCACGGCCAGGCTGATCAGCAGCCCAGGTACGATGCTGCCCAGGACAAGCCAGATCACGCCGGGGGTCCCTTTGCAAGTTTGCTTTTTAAAAAATCACGACAGCCGGAAAAGAAGTGCTGATAATCTTCGCGCCGGTAGTCCGGATAGGTCCAATCGCGATGCCACCATCGCTTGTCTTTATAATACAACGTAATCTCAGCGTAGATCCCGTCGCTCAAATAGATACGATGGGCATGGTCCTTGGTCGAGGCCAGTACGAGTTTGCCCAGGGTGAGATAGCCGGGGTCCAGATTCAGAGGGCGCGGTTCGGCCCGCCCCGCCTCCGCGGCATAAGCGGCCTCCCAGGTGTTGGTCTGCCGCTTGATGGCGGGCAGCCGCGCAGGGTCGATCAAGGTTTCCAGGGCGAAAAACTGCTTGCGCAGATCGCTGCCCATCGTCGCCTGGTAGTAGTCTGTCTCGGTAAACAGAAACCGCGGACTTTCCAACGCAGAGCTGCCCCAGGCAGCCGCGGCTCGGCTCAATGACCAGGAAAAGGCCGACTCGTGCCGGCTGGTGACCGCCACGATCAGCAAAGCGGCTGCGGGAGTTGAGATTTGGCCCATCACTTCTATTGCCTTGGCAGGTGCAACCTCCCGCGTTCGACAAGTGGATACCCGCAAACCACGCCAGCAAAAACCGCTTGCCAGCCGCGGCGACAATCCACTCCTTTCCATAGCACAAAACCTTTTTACTTTAGCGGTCCCCTGCCGATTGCTGAAGATCGCTGCCAGCGATCCCGGTCGGTCCCGTCTGCAGGGCGAGGTTATCCGCATCCATCGCCGACGTCGCCACCCTGCTGGGAGGATGCTCCCCAGCCTGTACGGCCAGCCGCCGCCGGCCAGCTACAGCCCATCCTCGGCGGTGACAGGCTCTGCACTGCAAACCATCAAAGGCTGCGCCAGGTACGCGGATTTTTTGAACATGAGGTAACCGAGCAAACAGAGGATGGTCGTGCCGTCGGTTGACTCGGTTTGCTCTTGTTCAAAATCCGCATGTTTTGGATGCGGCCGAAGGCCGCGCTGTGTGGTTCCGTCTTTGTTCTGGGGCCAGCCTTGANNAGCCTTGAACAGCCGGGTTGTTTGGCGGATGTCGGTTGGGTCAGCACCCCGGCTGCTGAGTGCTATCTTCACGCGAAGGGATGGCGTTTCCGCCTGGGGTCGGCCTTGAGCAGCCGGGGTGCTCTTCGGCAAACCATCAAAGCCTGCGCCAGGTGCGCGAATTTTTGGAACATGAGGTAACCGAGCAAACAGAGGATGATCGTTCCGTCCGTTGACTCGGTTTGCTTCTGTTCAAAATCCCGATGTTTTGGATGCGGCCGAAGGCCGCGCTGTGTGGTTCCTTCTTTGTTCTGGGGCCAGCCTTGAACAGCCGGGTTGTTTGGCGGAT
>WVZU01000350.1 GCA_011772275.1 Planctomycetales bacterium
AAAGTCCGCTGCGGGCTGAGGTATTATCTTCGGTATTCCACTGCCATGCGACGTTTGAACGTCAAATTCCTGGTCTGCCTGATGATCCCCATGCTTCTGATTGCTGGGGGCGTCCACCTGTTGTGGGCGATCAATGTGAACCGCAGTTCGCAGCTCTTTTTGGACCAGGCCGCATCGAGTCTCAAAGAGGCGAACCACCGCGCGGCGCTCAATTATTACAACCAGTATCTAGCCCGCAACTCGGACGACAAGGATAAGCTTTGCGAGGCGGCCCTGGTTGCCGCCAAGCTGGTCGACGGTGCGGAGGACAGTCCGTCACCCTCGGATGCTCGCACCGCCTACGAGTTCATGAGCCGCGCGTTGAGGAAGGTGCCGGAGCGGTCGGACATCCGCTACCGCCTGGTGGATCTGTTAGTGAAAGTCGGGCATTTTGATGAGGCTCGGCGGCACATCGAGCAGTTGGAGGCCGCGGGCAAACTGGATGTGAAAATGCAATTCAATTACGCGATCGCGTTAGCGCGGATCGACAAGGTGGACCAGGCGATCGAGCGATTGTACGAGATTGTGGGTTACGATTCCAGTAAGCAAGTCTTTGACGAGGAAGAGGCGGATGATGCCTATATGTTAGATGCCTACGCCCTGCTGGCGGAGTTGCTGGAAACCAAAAAAGAGAACCTTCAACTGGCCAATCGCGTCATGGATCAGCTGGTCACTGCCAACCCGGAATTGGCCGAAGCACACATGATGCTGGGACGGTACCTCAGAAGGACCAACACCCGCGGCGACGAAGCTCAGCGCACGGCGCGGCTCGAACGGGCCCACAAGCACTTGCGCACGTCTTACCAACTGGCGCCCAAGGACCTGGATGTCCTGTTGGAGAACGCGGTCCTGGCGCTGGGGACGGATGATGTCCAGGAGGCGGGAAAATTTTTGGAGGTTGCGAAAGCGGAGCATCCCCAGGACGCCAAGGTCTATCTGCTCAGCGGCCGCGTGGCCGTCCTCCAGGAAGACATCGAGGGCGCGATCCGCGAATACAAAGCGGGCATCGAGCAGATCCCTGACAATCTTGACCTGGTCTGGTACCTCTTCGAAAGTCAGCTGCAAACCAATGACCTAAAGGGTGCTCAGGCAACGGTCGCTCGGATGAAGCAACTTGATTTTCCGCGGGTACGGATTGAGCTGGCTGAAGCTCAGCTGCCCTTACTGGAGGAACGATGGCTGGAGGCCAGCCAGAAGTTGGAGGAGGTGCGTCCCTCTTTGGCCAACGACCCCAATTTGGCAGTGAACGTGAACCTGTTGCTGGCCCGTTGCTTTGCCAATTTGAAACAGCTGGACCAGGAGCGGCAGTCATACGAGCGAGCGTTGCAGATATCGGAGGACTCCCTTCCTGCAGCCCGCGGCATGGCTTCAGCGCTCATGCGTCTGCACAACTACGCTGAGGCCTACAAGTTACTTGTCCGCATCAGAGAAAAAATTGGCAAAGAGGAGTTTGCCAAGGACCGGGCCTTGGCTCGGTCGCTGTACCAGGTCGCCCTGATCTTGCAGCAGCAGGGGACAAACAACACGGCTATTGCCCGCGATCTAGAATCTGCTCGCCAATCAATAACCCAAGCCACGGGCGGGGTTGCGGCGCCGGAGGCGATACTAGCGGCCGACAGACTGCTTAAACACGAGAATATTAACCGTGCCGCCATGCTGTTGCGGGAAGCATTGCGAGAAACCCCCGACGACGTGCGCCTGCAGAATGCTTTTTTGCGCGTGTTTATCAAGCAGCGAGGCCCGGCCGCCGGCCTGAAATTCCTGGACACTGCGCTCAGCCGAGGATGGCAAGATTCTGCGGACTTTCGCATTATCCGTTCCCAGCTCTACGTTAAGCTCAATCCCCCAGAGCTTAAGGCACGCTTGGCGGATCTGGAAATCGACGCCGATCAATTCAACGAGTCGGATCAATTCCGGCTGTGGCAGGCGTTGGGATCTGCGTACTACAGTCGGAAACCCCGCGACCTCGATTCCGCCAGGCGATGTTGGGAGAACGCGGTTAAAGTGCGGCCGACGGAATTGGAATTGGTTCACGTGTTGTTCGAGGTAAATCGCGAGCGAGGCGACGCGTTGGGCGAGGCCGCGGTGATCGACTTAATGCAGAAGACGTTTGGCGAGGAAAGTGGCGAAGCCCAATACTTTCGAGCCCTGCAGGCGCTGGGAAATTACCGTCGCGATCCGTCTGATCGTGAAGAACTGGATAAGGTGGCTTCCATGGCGGTTGCCTTGGCCAAGTCTCGACCCGACTGGTCTTGGGCGGCTTTGTTGAATGCCCAGATTGAAGATTTGCAAGGTCGGCGGGAACAGGCGATTACGTCTTATCAAGAGGCACTCGTCCTCGGTCCAGCACGTCCGAAGGCAGTCAGCCGCTTGGTAGAACTCCTCATATCCGAATCCCGCTACAGGGAAGCGCAACTGGCCCTGGATCAACTGAATCCGATACCCAAAGAAATGTTGCGCTACAAGGTATTGCTGGAGGCGATGCAAGGTGACCAGCAAAAGGCACTGGACGTATTGAGCGATGCTGTCGACGATGACTCGGAGAAGCCGCAAGATTTCTTGTGGAAGGGACGCGTGCTGAGTCATTTGCAGCAGCCGGACAATGCGACCAAGGCTTATGTCCGCGCGCTTCAGTTGGCGCCGGCGCTGCCCCAGGCCTGGTTGACCTTGGTCGAACACCTGGTCCGTAACGACCAATCCCAAAACGCCGAGCAGTTTACGAGGCAGGCAGAAAACAACCTCTCCACCGACCAGGCTCCCCTGGTCCTGGCTCAGTGCTACGCCCTGATGGGCAATCATGCGTTAGCCGAGCAGTATTATCAGCTGGCGCTGGATGCTGCGCCTGAGGATCTGGGGTTACTACGAACGGTCGCTGCCTATTACTTGGGGGTCAATCAACCTTCCAAGTCCGAACGTTACTTGCGCGGTATTTTGCGGCGGACCGATAGCAGCCACCCCTCCCGATCCATTCACGCCGTCTGGGCTCGCCGCATGCTGGCCCAGGTGCTGGCCAGGGACGGCAGCTATCTGAGATTTCGGACGGCGTTGGCACTACTGGCTGCCAATTGGATAGATGGCCAGCCTGATGATACCGACAAGGCAATCGAGGCCGAACTGTTGGGGGCCCGGGTCGAACCGCAGTTTCGCCGGGAGGGACTCCGCATGCTGCAAAAACTCCAAGATGAGGGAAAACCGCTGACTTTGAGTCAGCGGATAAGGCTGGCGAAACTGCACGAACAGAGTAATTGGTGGGAAAAGGCTCGTAACCTGATGGTCGATGTTGTCCGCGATCATCCCCAGAACGCCGACGCGCTGGCTCAACTCAACGATATGCTGTTGGATCACAAAGACATCGCGGTGGCCNNTTGAGCCAAAATCGTACCGAACCTTGCGGCTCCGCGCGCGGGAACTGGTCCAATTGGACGCTAAGCAAGAGGCCTTACAGCGGATCGACTCCTGGGTGCCCGAGCCACCCCAGCCGAGCGACGCCGGTCGCCTTCTGCAGGCGGCCCGCTTGTTGGAAGAACTGAAGTTCTTCCCCGCCGCAGAAGAAAAATTTACTGCCTTTGACAAGCTGACCTCTGGCAAGACGCTGGTCCTGGCCGGCTTCCAGGCTCGACAGGGCCGGATCAACGAGGCCTTCCAGCTGGTGGCCGACCGCGCTACGAACGATAATGTGAAAAGCATTTCTGGCGCGGCCATGTTCGTGATGAGTCAACTGCCAGCGAAAGTTACCGATGTGCAGTTTCAACAGGCTGAAAACTGGGTCCAGCTGGCAATGGCCCAGGATCCCGCGGACTTGAGCCTGACGCTGAATTGGTCTTCCACCTTGGAGTTACTGGGAAAAACCCAGCTAGCCGAAAAAATACTCTCCGACGCTTTAAATGCCAACCTTACCAGGCAGCAGCGGGGTGCCGTGCTCAACAATCTGGCCTACCTGCGTGCGGTCCACGGCGCGACCGATATAGACACTCAACGGCTGGTCGATGAGGCCGAAAAACTGGTCGGGCCGCACCCCATGATCATGGATTCGCGGGCCATGATCCACCTGGCGCAGAGCCAGTGCAGCCTGGCCGTTGACCAACTCAAGGAGGCGCTCAGCTTCGGCGATGAATCGGGCATATATCATTTTCATCTGGCCCTGGCGTATCAGTGTACCAGCGATCGCAGCGCCGTGTTCCAGGCCCTGGAAGACGCCGAACGGATGGAATTCTCGGTGCCAAAGTTGAGCGTTTACGAACAGCAGCGTTACCGGGAACTACAGAGCTGGCTTACCCGCTGACGCCTTTCGCTGATGGGTCACCTTGCCGGTGAACTCGGGCGCGGTACCGGAACGAGTACCCTGCGAACGATTGGCCGCGACGACCCTCCAGGAACACCTGCTGGACCCCGCCTGCTGTCAAGTGGTCCCGGGATCCGTTCTTTGCCGATCGCCTACGGGCTCCCTTTCCTGCCGTCGCCGCTTGCCTATACTACGGGGGTCGATGTGAGTGGTTCGCCCGCCGATTCGCCTGTCATCCAGCCTGTTCGGCGTCGCCAACCGCACCCAGACGATTGACGACAGATAACCGTACACCGACCACAGCCCGACATCGGTAGAAAGGATGCGTTGTGGCTGCAGAGCCCCGCGTTTCGTTGCTGACCCGGCACGAGTTTCTGATTCGGCGCCTCCATTCGCTCAGCGGACTCGTTCCCGTCGGGGCCTACATGGTCGTGCATCTACTGACCAACGCGAGCGTGCTGGCCGGTCCCGAAGTCTTTCAGAAAAACGTTTACACGATCCACTCGCTGGGCCCGCTGCTGCCGCTGGTGGAGTGGGTATTCATATTTATTCCCATTTTATTTCATGCGATCGTCGGCGTGGTAATCGCGGCCGGCGGATTGCCCAACACGGCCAATTACCCCTACAGCGGCAACGTCCGTTACTCCCTACAGCGGATCACGGGAATCGTGGCTTTTGTGTTCATTGCCTGGCATGTGTTTCATATGCACGGCTGGTTTCATGGCAAGTGGTGGCTGGAACATCTGGCCGCGCCATTGGGTGGGGCCCAATTTCGTCCCTACAACGCCGCCAGCAGTGCGGCCCTGGCCCTCCAGTCGGGACTGGCAGTCACGTTGTACGCGATTGGCGTGACCGCCTGCGTCTACCATCTGGCCAACGGCATCTGGACGATGGGGATCACATGGGGCATCTGGACCAGTCCGCAGGCCCAGCGCCGAGCTGGCTGGTTGTGCGGTGTGGCCGGTATCGCCATCTTGGCGCTCGGCCTCTCCGCCCTGGTCGGCATGACCCGTGTCGACCGGCGACAAGCATTGGAGAAAGAAGACCAAATGTACGAAGGCCGCATCCAGCTTTTGGATGTCCCGGAGAGCCCCCAAAAGCGATACTCGCCCGCCGAGCGGCAGAAGGTCACCGCCGGGGAATCCCAGAAGTCGACGACCGGCGCGACCGAAAATATGCCTTAAACAGTTGAAAAAAGTGATGACAAAAGCAACTGCTAGAGATCGAGTCGTCGTTGTGGGAGGTGGGTTGGCCGGGCTGTCGGCGACGATGCAGTTGGCCGAGTCGGGGGTGCCGGTGGACCTGATGAGCCTCACGCCGGTCAAGCGGTCCCACAGCGTCTGCGCTCAGGGCGGCATCAACAGTGTGAACGACCAGACCCGCCAGCTGGGTGATACCGAATGGAAGCACCTGGACGACACGGTTTATGGCGGGGACTTCCTGCAGCACCAGCCGCCGGTCAAGGAGATGGCCTACTGGGCGCCGCGGA
>WVZU01000251.1 GCA_011772275.1 Planctomycetales bacterium
GAGTGAGGCATGGCAGGAAGGGGTCGGGAGTCTTTTTTCGTGACAGCTCGCGGTAACGGGTTTGGGTAGGCGGACCGGCAAAGGGCGTCTGACGATTATCGTAGGGGAAACGGAGTCACGAAAAAAGACTCCCGACCCCGTTCATGCGACTCCGTACATCCGACCCACGAAAAAAATTCCGACTTTGTCCGTCGGATACGGCTACTGGATCTCGTAGACGATTGCCCCGTGGCGTTGCGAGCGGGAGATGTGGTCGGTGGCGTAGAGCCCGGCCAGGACGAATTCGACGCAGGCGGCGCGGACCGCTTCATCCTCTGAGGCGTTGACTTCGAAGGCCTTGTCCCAAGCTGGCGGCACCCGCCGCAGACGCTCGGCGTAACACCGCGAGGGCAGCAGGTCCCCCACTTCGATCTTCACGCCCTTCCCAAAAATTTCCGCGATTTCGTGCAGACCGTGCTGTTCCACGTACTCCTGAAATACATCCCGGATGGCTTCGGCCAGGACGGCGTCCAGCACCTGCCGCTCGTTCATCTGGTGGCTACCCATCAAGTCGAGTTCCAGTTTTCCCAGCGACGAGGCATAGAGGTGCCCCAGGTCGCTGATCCGCGGCACCGCAGGCCTTTCGCCCAACATGGCCGCTCGCCGCCTGGCCGAGGCGATCATCGTGCGGTAATTGGCGATGCTGAAGCGGGCGCTCACACCGGAGTCGTGGTCGATGTACTTCGAGCGTCGCGCGGCGATACTGATTTGCTCCACGATTTCTTGCATAAAATACGGAACGACGACCGGAAATTCGCCGTTCAGATCCACGCCGGCCTCCTGCTGCATGATGCGGATCCCCAGATCCCGCTGGCGAGGATAGTGCGTGTGGATCACGCTGCCGATCCGGTCCTTCAGCTGCGGGATCACCTTGCCGCTGCGGTTGTAGGTGGCCGGATTGGCAGAGAACAGGATCAGCATGTCCAGGTCAAAGCGAATCGGGTAGCCGCGAATCTGGACATCGCGTTCTTCCAGGATGTTGAACAGGCCGACCTGGACCAGTTCGTCCAGTTCGGGCAGCTCGTTCATGGCGAAGACACCGCGATGCATTCGCGGGATGAGCCCGAAATGGAGGGCGTCTTCGGCAGCCATGCTGACACCGCCCGCCAGCTTGGCCGGATCGATTTCCCCGATCACGTCGGCGAACTTCGTGCCGGGCGAGAGGCGTTCGGCGTAGCGGATCTCCCGCGGCCACCAGGCAATCGGCACCCGATCTTCCGGCGTCTCCTTAAGGAAACGGCGGCAGGCGGCGGTGATTGGCCGCAGCGGATCCTCGTGGACCGGTGTGTCGGGCATGTCAACATAAGGGATCTGCTCGTCCAGAAAGCGGATCAGCGACCGCATCAACCGGCTCTTCGCCTGGCCTTTTTCCCCCAGAAACAACATGTCGTGACCGGCCAGCAGGGCCAGCACAATTTCCGGGATCACGGTGTCCTCAAATCCGATGATGCCGGGAAACAGTTCTTCCCCGGCACCCAGCGCTGCCAGCAAGTTGTCGTAGATTTCGCGCTTGACCGTCTTGCTGGTCCAACCGCTCTCGCGCAGCTCGGCCAGCGTGGTCGGTTTGCTCAAGGTGCTGCTCATCTTCCCTGCTCGTCGATTCCCTGTTCGCCAATTCCCTACTCGTCGGTGACGCATCCTTCCGAGGCGGATTTGACGCGCTGGATGTATTTGTACAACGTGCCGCGTGTGGCTTTGTAGGCGGGCGGAGTCCAGGCGGCGCGGCGAGCGGCCATTTCGTCTTCGGAGACATCGACGGTCAGGCAGTTATTTTCCGCGTCGATGGTGACGATGTCTCCGTTATTGACCAGGGCCAGGGGCCCGCCTTCCTGGGCCTCGGGGGTGACGTGGCCGATGATGAAGCCGTGGGACCCGCCGGAGAAGCGGCCATCGGTCAGGAGGGCGACGTCGGCGCCGAGTCCGGCACCCATCAGGGCGGCAGTGGGAGAGAGCATTTCCGGCATGCCGGGCCCGCCTTTGGGGCCTTCGTAGCGGATGATCACGACATCTCCCTTGTGGATTTGCGCGTGTTCCAGGGCCGCCAGCATGTCTTCTTCGCTATCGTAAACCTTGGCCGGACCCGAGAAACGATCTCCTTCCTTGCCGGTGATCTTGGCCACAGCCCCCTCCGGCGCCAGGTTGCCGCGGAGGATCTGAATGTGCCCTGTTTTTTTGATCGGGTCTTCCAGCGGATGCACAATGTCCTGCCCCGCGGTCAGCGGTGGGAGTTCGGCCAGATTTTCTGCGACGGTTTTGCCTGTCACGGTCAAGCAATCCCCCTTAAGCAACCCTTGTTTCAGCAAATACTTCATCACGGCTGGCACGCCACCCACTCGATGCAAGTCTTCCTGCACATACCGACCGCTCGGCTTGAGATCCGCCAGAAACGGCACGCGATCACTGACTGCCTGGAAGTCATCGATCGTCAATTCCACGCCCACCGCACGGGCCATGGCGATCAGGTGCAGGACGGCGTTGGTTGAACCGCCCAGGGCCATGATGACGACCATGGCATTTTCGAAGGCGTCACGCGTCATCACGTCGGTCGGCTTGATGTCTCTTTCCAGCAGCTGCAGGATGGCCTGACCGGCGGCCAGGCATTCGTCTTCCTTTTGAGGATCTTCTGCCGGCGTGGAGGCGCTGTACGGCAGCGACATGCCCAGCGCTTCGATGGCGCTGGCCATCGTGTTGGCCGTGTACATGCCGCCGCAGGCCCCGGCTCCGGGGCAGGCATAGCGGACGATGTCGTGCCGCTGCTGATCGTCGATCTCGCCGGCAAGGTACTGCCCGTAGCATTGGGCGGCCGAAACGATGTCCAGTTTTTCGCCCCTCAGCTGTCCAGCGTGAATCGTGCCGCCGTAGATCATCAGCGACGGACGGTTCAGGCGGCCCATGGCCATCACGCAGCCCGGCATGTTCTTGTCGCAGCCGGGAATGGAGATATTGGCGTCGTACCATTGAGCGGCCATGACGGTCTCGATGGAATCGGCGATCAGGTCGCGGGACTGCAGCGAATAGCTCATCCCGTCGGTGCCCATGGAAATCCCGTCGCTGACGCCGATCGTGTTGAAACGCATCCCCAGCATCCCGGCCGTCTCCACACCCTCTTTTACCTGGGCGGCCAGCCGATCGAGATGCATGTTGCAGGGGTTCCCTTCGAACCACACGCTGGCGATCCCGATCTGCGGCTTGTCCATGTCTTTTTCGCTGAGCCCCGTGGCGTACAGCATGGCCTGGGACGTCGCGCGGGCTTTGGGCTGAGTGATTTGAGCGCTGTATTTATTGAGCTGTGGTTTCGTCATGGAGTCCTCCGGAAGGGTGTAAACGCCGTCGGCTAGTGTACCGCATCGGTGGCTGGCCAGGCGAGTCCCGCGGTTTAGAGGAGGCGGAACAGGTCGACCATGGCCAGGACGTCTTGTTCGCGATCGAGCTTCTGGAAAACCCCGCGGAGGTTCCGCACGATGCGGGCCAGCCACTGTGCGTGGGTCGCGATGGGGAACAAAGGATCGTGGAAGAGCGGCGAATCAGCTTCGCCATCGGTGTGTGGGGCGGGAAGGGCCCGCCCTGTGATCTGTTCAATTTGGGCGATCGCTTCGGCCCGACTCAGGATGCGACCGGCAAAGAAAGGGTCCACCAGCGTCCAGTGGCCCTCCATGCGTACACAAGCCAGAAAGTGGGCGGGCGCGTTCACGCCGTGTACCGTAAGGCCCAGCTGCTGGGCCACGTACTTGTAAATCAGCGTTAAGGTGATGGGGATCCCGCGGCCAGTCTTCAGTACCTCGGAGAGATAGCTGTTGGCCGGATTGTGATAGTCTTCCAAATTGCCCCCCAAACGCTGCTCGTCAAACAACACGCTGTGAAGGTGAGCCAGCAGGGCTTGCTGGTTGTTCCCGCGAACTCGCGATCGCACGCGGTCGGCCAGGGCGTCCAGTTGACCACGCACGGCGCGCGGCTTGACATCCGTCAGCTCGTGCATGGAAACGGCTAACGCGGCGTTCAGCAGCCTGTCGATTTTATTCAGCTGTGGTAACTGAGCGGTAAAAAAATCGTAGGCTGCGGGGCGGCAGTGGATGGGCTGCAAGGCAGACATGCCAGCTGTATCATAGCCAATTCCCCCTGGATACTTGAAGTGACCGGCCGAAAACGGTAGACAAATCGGACCTTCGATTGCAGGAAATCGGCAACCCGGCTGCCATGCAAACACGCTTTATTTATTTCGATCTGGGGAACGTCCTCCTGCGCTTCTGCCGCCAGCGACAGTTTCAGCAAATGGCCGATGTCGCGGGCCTGGACCCGGAACAGGTGCGGGTCGCCGTGATGGAGAGCGGGCTTCACGAAATGTACGAATCCGGCGCCGTCAGCACGGCGATTTTTTTCCAGCGGTTTTGCCAGGCGACGGGGGCTTGCTGTGACGATCAGATGCTGCGTCAAGCCGGCAGTGATATTTTCTGGCCAAACTACTCGATGATACCCCTGGTCGCCGCTCTGCGGTCTGCCGGCTACCGCCTGGGGGTCCTTTCCAATACCAATCCCGCCCACTGGGAATGGATCAGCCAGGGGCGGTTTGGGTTGCTGCCGGGGTACTTCGAGCAGATCGTGTTGAGCTACCAGGTGGGGGCCATGAAGCCGGCGCGGAACATCTATCAGACGGCAGTTGCCTGCGCCGGTGTGGAACCGGCGGAGATCTTTTACATGGACGATATCGAGCAGAACGTCATGGGTGCTCAACAGGCCGGTTTCGACGCCGTAACCTATACCACCACCGACGCCCTGGTCCACGCTCTGCGCCAGCGCGGGCTGCGGTTCAATTACTGAAAACCGCCGCGTCAGCACCTTGCCGGAACGGGTTGCCCGTCTGAGGACCGACTTGTCACGCGGCTGGCTGCGCTTGGCAAACCCCCACCTGCGCCCGCCGCCGGTTTGGATCAGAAGATATAGCGGTTCCAGATGTTTTCGAACAGTTCCTGGCGACCGCTGGTATTGGCAGCGACCTCACCCTTGCTGAGCATATACTTCTCCAGCGAAGGCAAATCGTGCTGGCCGCTTTCGATCTCTGCGCCGAGATCGCGATCCCAGCTGGCGTAGCGTTGCTGCAGCATCGAATCCAGTTCGCCGTCCGCCCGGATCGCCGCGGCGATTTTGAGGCCCTTGGCAAACGCATCCATGCCGCCGATGTGGGCGTGGAACAGATCGACCGGCTCGAAGCTCTCGCGGCGGACCTTGGCGTCGAAGTTCACCCCGCCCGACGTGAACCCGCCGTACTTCAACACGGCCCACATGCACTGAGCGGTCAAATAGACGTTGGTTGGGAACTGGTCCGTATCCCAGCCCAGCAGCAAGTCGCCGGTGTTCGCATCGATGGACCCCAGCATACCCTGGCTACCGGCGTAGTCCAGTTCGTGCAGCATCTCGTGCCCCGCCAGCGTGGCGTGATTCGTTTCGAGGTTCAGCTGGAGGTCGTTTTCCAGCCCATAGGTCCGCAAGAAGTTGATGCAGGCCGCGGCATCGGAATCGTACTGGTGCTTGGTCGGCTCCTTGGGCTTGGGCTCGATATAGAACTGCCCCTCAAACCCGATCTGCTTGGCATAATCGACCGCCATGTGCAAGAACCGCGCCAGGTGGTCCAGTTCGCGCTTCATGTCCGTGTTCAGCAGGTTCTGGTATCCTTCGCGTCCGCCCCAAAAGACGTATCCTGCGCCCCCCAGTTCCTTGGTGACTTCCAGGGCTTTTTTGACCTGGGCGGCGGCGAAGGCGTAGACATCCGCGTTGCAGCTGGTGGCCGCACCGTGCACATAGCGGGGGTTGCTGAACAAGTTGGCTGTTCCCCACAGCAGCTTGATCCCGGTGCGTGCCTGCTGTTCCTTCAGCACTTCGACCACCCGGTCCAGATTCTTGTTCGTTTCAGCGAGATTGTCCCCTTCGGGGGCGACGTCGCGATCGTGGAATGCGTAGTAGGGGGCGCCCAGCTTTTCGATAAACTCGAAAGCCATCCGCGCTCGTTCGCAAGCGTTCTCGACCGTCCCGTCCGCCAGCTCCCACGGCCTGACGGCACATCCCGGCCCGAAGGGGTCCGCGCCACTGCCGCGAAAGGTGTGCCAGTAGACCACGCTGAAGCGCAAGTGATCCTTCATCGTCTTGCCTTCCACCAGTTGGTCTTCGTCATAATGGCGGAACGCCAGAGGGTTCTTGGAATCGGGACCTTCGTAGACGACGCGATCGATTTCGGGAAAAGCGGCCATAAAAATTACTCGCAGGGAGGGGGGTGAAAAGAGGTGTGTCAGGGGGGGGGTAACAGGTGTTCGCAGATCATGCTGCCAAATTCGGCATGGCGGTGCAAGTGGCCAGCCTGGCGGTCGGAAGGCTTGGTTATCGGCGAATGATTTTGTCGGCTAGTGAAGGAGAGAGTTGAGCGACGGCCAGCAGCAACCGCACCTTGCCGGGAATCACCAGTTCCGGTTTGCGCCGCTGGCAGTAGCGCAAGATCTTTTTGGCGACGTGAGCGGGTGGAATGGGTTTGAGCTGCCTCGTGCCGCCGGGCTGGCGGGCGGCATCCGGCAGACCGGCCGTCATATGGTCGTAGCGTGAGCTCCCCTGGGGATGGAGGATCGGGCCCGGACAGACCAACAGCACGTGCAGCCCCCGCGGCTCCAGCTCCAATCGCAGCTGATGCGTATAGCCCGCCACCGCGAACTTGGTAGCCGGGTAGGCGCCCAGGTGGGGAGCGGGGATTTTGGCGGCGAGAGAACCGATGTTGACCAGATGGCCGCGAGCTGCCAGCAGGTGGGGCAGCGCGGCGTGCGTACAGCGGACCGTCGCCAGGAAATTCACACCCATCAATTCCTCAAAAACTTCCGGCGCTGTCGCGGCGATGTCGCCCCGCATCGAATGGCCCACGTTGTTGACCAGCACATCCAGCCGGCCATACCGCTCGACTGTGTGGCTTACCATCCTCTCGATCTGGCCTGCCTGCGTGACGTCCGTTACCACGGTCGTCACGTCCGCCCCCCCCGCCCGCAGCTCGCTCTCACAACGGGCCAGGGAATCCGGATCACGAGCGGCGACGACGATCCGCGCCCCGGCGGATGCAAAGGCAGACGCAATGGCGAACCCCAAACCACGGGAGCCGCCGGTGATCACCGCAACTTTGTCGCTCCAATAACTCATCGATGGGAAAATGCGTCCCGCAAAGTCTCGCCGGCCATCCTGCTGCAGACCGATCGTAATTTCGCCAGAGGGTCCGGTCAACGGACCCAGGGACTGACCGGCGCTGCCGCGGCGACAGGCAGATGCCAATTGCGTATGATGGTTGATTGCTGGGGGTCCGGCGACGGCCGGGCCGGTGGGAGGGAGCACCGGGGCGCGCGGAGAAACAGGTCTGAAGATGAGCGATTTTCGGCAGATCGAGTGGGACCACCTTGTGGCGGACGACTGTCGCCAGATCGTCCGGTTGGCGGTCCGTGAGGACCTGGACCGCTGGCAGGACTGGACTACGCTGGCCCTGGTTGCGCAGGATGCCCGCGGAACGGCGGCCGTGGTCGTCCGGGAGGACGGCGTGCTGGCCGGCCTGAAGGCCGCGGAAGTGGTGCTCGACGAAANNAGCCGCCGAGGGAGAGGGGGTGCGAGCCGGTCAGACGGTGGCCCGCATGGAGGGATCCACCCGCGACATGTTGACCTGCGAAAGGATCTTGCTGAACCTGCTATGCCACTTGTCGGGGATCGCAACCGCGGCACGGCAGTTTGTCAATGCGATCGAGGGGCATGCGGTGGGGATCTACGACACGCGGAAGACCACGCCCGGTTGGCGCCGCCTGGAGAAATACGCCGCCCGTTGCGGGGGCGCTCGGAATCATCGCACCGGGCTCTTTGACGCTATCCTGATCAAAGATAATCACCTGGCCGCCACGGCAAGCGGGACGCTCGCCGACAAGAAAGCGCACGGGCCGGCTTCGCCTGCCGCTGCCGTACGCCGCGCGAAACAGTACCTGGCCGCGGACGTGCCAGCGGAAATCGCGCGCGACATGCTTGTCGAAGTCGAAGTCGATTCGCTGGCACAACTGGCCCAGGTGCTGCCGCTGGGGCCCGATATTGTGTTGCTGGATAACATGTCGCCGGGTGAGCTACGGCAAGCGGTCGAGATCCGCAATGCGACCGCGGGCGATGTCCAGTTGGAGGCTTCGGGCGGCGTCTCGCTGGATACGGTGGCCCAGATCGCCGCCACGGGTGTCGATCGTATCAGTGTGGGCGCCCTCACGCATTCGGCCGTAGCGCTCGATATCGGACTGGACTGGACGCCCCCGCCGCCGGGGAATTGAGGCGGCTTTTTCTGAGCGGGAGGGTGGCCCTGGTAATTCTCTGGTAATTCTGCGGATTCCTAGGACCCCCCCTGGCGCGAAGCCAGGTCGTTTGGAGAGCTATGGAAAACTGTCCCGCCGAACCATCTTCACTTGCCGCAAGCTTAACCTGAGCCGCACAACCGATCGAAAAAAACAGATGTATCCGCCGTCCAAGACCGTCTTGCTCAGAATCGAGTCGACATTTACCGCCTCAACAATTCTAATATTGGAAATGATGGAACTGTCACACGGTCTCGTGAATATTTGTCTTGTGAATATCTGATGGTGGCTGGGATGCTGAAAAATTATCAACGCATTGCCCGAAGCCTGACTTGGCGCATGCTGGCCTTGCGGATGCTGGCGCTCTGTCCCTGGTGCTTCATCGCCGGCAGCTGGATCCCCGGTAGCTGGGCCGCAACGCCTGGTGGGGGGCCGGAGGGGGCGAGGGCGGGGGCGGGGGGTGAACCGCGAAGGGCCTACAAGCTGGATCTGCGGGAAAGATTCTTACCCGAAGATCGTGATCATCCGCTGGTGCCGGCCCTGCAAATTGCCCACGAGAGTATTCGGTATGTGGATCAGCATGTACGCGACTACACTTGCCGATTGGTTGCCCGCGAACGGGTTAGCGGCAAGCTGAAGAGTCACGAATACATGTTCCTGAAGGTCCGCCAGCCGCAAACAGACGCCAATCACAAGCTGACGGTTCCTTTTAGTGTTTACATTAATTTTTTGGGTCCGAAGAGCCTGCAAGGGCGTGAAATACTTTACGTGGAGGGGCAGAACAACGGCGAACTGCTGGCTCGCAATGGTGGCACGGGGAATCTGCAGGATGTGACCCTGTCACTGTCCCCCGACAGTCCCCGTGCGATGCGCGATTACCGGTATCCGTTGACCGAGATTGGGATCCGGATGATGGGCCAGCGGTTGCTGGAGGTTGGCTACGAGTCCTTGCAGGCGGATCGCCAGCGGCGTGAGTGTGAGGTCCAGATCCGCGAGGGCGCCAAGATCGACGGTCGCGACTGCCGGGTTATTCAGGTCCGCTTTCCCGTGCAGCGAGAGGAGCTGCGGTTTCATCTGGCGCGGATCTTTGTAGACCAGAAGTTGCCCCTGCCGCTGCGCTACGAATCGTACGGTTGGCCGGCCGCCAATGGCCAGCCACCGCCCCTGCGGGAAGAGTACACC